>DMPJ01000181.1:1107-3070 GCA_003456035.1 Planktothrix sp. UBA8402 | reverse complement strand
GGGAATAGGCAATGGGCAATAGGTAAATACTTACTGTGAGCAGCTTTTAGCTTTCAAGAATGTCCTAACAGATGCGGCAACTGCTATAAATCGCTTACCAAATCGAAGTTAAATCTAACACAAAACCGGGTAAAATATCCTCGCCTGAAACTTGGTTAGGGTGTGCCAAGATTTCCACCTCTTGATGCAAACGATAAACTTCAATTTGTTGCTGTTTACGATTAATTAACCAGCCTAATTTTGCCCCATTCTCCTGATATTCTTGCATTTTTTGACGAGTTTTTTCTAAACTATCACTCGGAGACATTAATTCCACCACAAAATCAGGACATAAGGGTACAAATTTATCCTGTTGTTCAGGTGTTAAAGATTCCCAACGTTCTCGACTTACCCAGGAAGCATCAGGAGCGCGGTCAGCACCATTCGGCAGGGTAAAACCCGTATTAGAATCAAAAACTTCACCTAAATTATTCTGACGTTTCCAGACTAAAAGTTGAAAAATTAAATCAGCATTCCGTTTCCCTGTATTTCCTCCAGTTGGTGGCATAATAATTAACTCTCCTGAGTTCGTGCGTTCAAATTGAAAATCATTATTTTCCTGACACAATTGCCAAAATTGTTCCGAGGTTAAATCAAGTTTCAATTTTAAAATTGGGGGTAAGGTCAGAATATTGGTTTCCATAATCATTTGTTCTAAATTTCCTATTTTTCTAAAAGCTATTGCCCATTGCCCATTCCCTATTCCCCCATTATATAATAGAGAATATCAAAATCAACTGTCATGATCAACAAACTCATCTCTAGTTAAGGTTAATTTTTGTAACAAAACTGATCAGAAATTGAGGTTTTTTCCCATTTTTGAAGCTCAAACATAAACTAAAATTAAATCTTCTGGAATATTCTGGAATTTTGATTAAAATATCTGTTATTACATAAGAAACTATCATAACCGAATCCGATGATAAATTCTAGCCGATTTCGCTTAATTCGTAAGCGGTTTGTCTTCGTTTTTCTATTTATATTAACCTTAGTGGGATGCCGAATTATCAGTAATTCCCCCGTGAGCGAAGTCATCCCGATGATTGCAGACTTACCCAAACCTCAACTCCCCGAATGGATTGAAACAATTAATCCCCTGGGGGAGAGTCCAGAATTAAGTCAAATTCATGTTATTTTTAAAGACCCTTTAATTCCCCTAGAAAGTTTAGAGAGTTCAGGACAAAAAAAACTCCTGAATAACTTTGAAATTACCCCAAAAATACCTGGTGAATTTCGATTTTTAACCCCTAGAATGATCGGATTTCAAGCCGATAAAGCCCTACCCTTAGCCACCCGTTTACAAGTTACTATCAAAAAAGGATTAACCGATTTAAACCAAAATCAATTAGACCAGGATATTAGCTGGACATTTGCCACTGAACCGATTAAATTATCTAATTTACCCGGAAGTAAAGAACAACCCGGCTCTCCAGAAAATCCCCTAGGATTAAATCCCGAACTGAAATTTAATTCTAACGTAGAATTAGATTTAACCTCTTTAAAAGAACACTTACAACTAATTTCTCAAAAAACCAATCAAGTTGTTCCTGTTGAGGTTAAAATTGCCCAATTAGAAGAAAACCAAACCCCAATTGAACCTTTAAAAAGATTCAATTCAGCAACTCAAAACCCAGAATATATTGTTACTCCCAAACAACCATTACAAACCGCTACTAAATATCAATTTAAAATCACACCAGGGTTACGTCCAGTTCAAGGAAATTTAGAAACCCAAGTTGAGATTTCCAGCCCAATTCAAACCTATGATAATTTAAAATTTATCAGTTTAGAACTTCAGGGCAAAGATTCAGAAGAAGGAACATCAGGACGATTTGTTACAGGAAATCCTCAACTGCAATTTAACAATGGAATTATTGCCGAATCAGCCCTAAAAAATATTACCATTAAACCCGCACCTAAACCC
>DMPJ01000181.1:0-1068 GCA_003456035.1 Planktothrix sp. UBA8402 | reverse complement strand
ATTGGTGCAGAAGTTGAAGATCAATTTAATCAGAAATTAGGAAAACCCGTTACAGTTAACTATAAAACTGGAGATTTAACCCCAGATATTTCTGTTCCTTCAGGGTTAAATATTTTCCCCTCCCAACAAAATTTAGAACTGAATATTTCCACCTTAAATTTACCCGAATCTAAATATCGAGCAGCTTATCAAGTTGTGCAACCCACGGATTTAGTTTATACCGATAGGGCTGACCTTAGAGATAAGGGAAAAAATCTATTACTTCCCAAGGAAAAATGGACGACTTTTGCTGTTCCAACCCCGAAAAATAATATTCAAGAAACCTCAATTAATTTAAAAGATAAATTAGGAGGAAATACGGGAATGTTAGCCTACGGAGTCACGGCAAAAACCACCCGTTATCAACAGGAAGGTGAACAAAAATGGAGAGAGCCAGAATTTAATGGACTGGTACAATTAACTAATTTAGGAGTTTTTGCCCAATGGTTTCCAGAGTCAGGAATGGTACGGGTTAATCACTTAGATAATGGCTCCGTTGTCGAAGGCGCAACTGTTGAAATTTATTCCTCTCAACTCGATGCTAAATCCTATCCTAAACCTCAAAGCTGTGCAAAGGGAATTACCGATAATCAAGGAATATTATGGTTAAATTCTCAACAGTTAAAACAATGTATGCAGGGGGAAAGATTTGCCAAACCACCAGAATTATTAGTAATTGCCAAGGAAGGTAAAGATTGGGCTTTTACCCGTACCNNAGTCATTGCTAAAGAAGGCAAAGATTGGGCTTTTACCCGCACATTATCCGATAGTGGAGCCTATGGATATGGAATTGATGCCAATTGGGAAGATAAACAAACCCTATCCCGGGGAGTGATTTTTTCAGACCGTCAACTGTATCAACCTGGGGAAAAAGTTGCCTTAACGGGTGTCGCCTATTCCCTAGAAAATGGCACATTAAAACCGAATAAAAATCAAAGTTATACGGTGACTTTAGAAAATCCTAAAAAACAAAAGCAAGAATTAGGAGAGTATAAAACCAATGAATTTGCTACATTTTCTGTAGAATTT
>DMPJ01000168.1:4985-8380 GCA_003456035.1 Planktothrix sp. UBA8402 | reverse complement strand
AACCCAACTCGAAGACCTCCGCACCGAGGGAACAGATGCGATCGCAACTTCTCAAACCTTAGATGAATTAGAACAGTTGCGAATTAACTACTTAGGCAAAAAAGGCAAAGTTTCAGTCGTTTTAGGGGGAATGGGAAAACTAGATCCCAGCGAACGGCCCCGAATTGGAGCTTTAGCCAACGAANNATTAGACGATCAACGCACCGCCCTCCAGCTTGTCCAACTCGAAGCCCAACTCCAGTCTGAAACCCTAGATGTATCCATGCCGGGAGTCTATCATTCCCAGGGCCGAATTCATCCCCTAAATGGCATTATTGATCGGGCTTTAGATATATTTGTCGGGTTAGGATATACCGTTGCTTCTGGCCCGGAAATGGAAACCGACTATTATAATTTTGAAGCCTTAAATACTCCCCCAGACCACCCCGCCCGGGATATGCAGGATACCTTTTATTTACCCGATGGTAACTTATTAAGAACCCATACTTCATCGGTNNCAAATTCGCTACATGGAACAACACCAACCTCCCATCCGTATTGTGGCGCCAGGTCGGGTTTATCGTCGGGATACCGTTGATGCGACCCATGCGGCGGTGTTCCATCAAATTGAACTATTAGCCATTGAAGAAGGCTTACGGTTTACGGATTTAAAAGGCACAATTAAAGAGTTTTTGCGCCAAATGTTTGGAGATTTACCTGTGCGATTTCGGGCCAGTTATTTCCCCTTTACTGAACCCTCGGCCGAAGTAGATTTACAATGGCAAGGAAAATGGCTAGAATTGTTAGGATGTGGCATGGTTGATCCGAATGTGTTAAAAGCCGCCGGATATGACCCGGAAAAATACACGGGATTTGCCGCAGGTTTTGGTGTAGAACGGTTTGCCATGGTTTTACATCAAATTGATGATATTCGGCGAGTTTATGCCAGCGATTTACGCTTTTTACGTCAGTTCTAATTTAAAAATAGTGTGGGATTAAATGAGGAGTAAAATTAATGAATAATTTGGGATTTAGGAGTAAGTCTTTTCGGGTTTTAGCGTTAATTGTATTAGCAGTTATGGGGAGTCAATTACCCACTTTAGCTAATATTCAAACTAAACCACCGACAACGAATTCGCCAGCACAAATAACTCAAAATCGTTCCAATTTGTGCCGTATAGTTGGTGAACCCCAGGGGTTAGCTGTTCACGCTCGACCGACTCCGACTTCGCCCGTTGTGGGTGGAGTTGGTTTTAAAACGGAAGTGACTTTAGCTAATAATTCTGGAGGAACTCGTGGCCCTGATGGTCGCACTTGGGTAGAAATTTCCGGCCCTGTTAAGGGTTATATTTCTAATAGCTTTCCTGATGGTAAAGGGAATTTATTAGAATGTTCTGGTCAAGTCGAAAATCCTCCTCCTGTTTCAGTCCGTAGTCTGTGTCGTCAAATTGATTTATCTGCTGCACCTAATGGGGTTGTTGTACGCGCAAAACCCTCTCGACTTTCTGACCGGGTTGGGGGTGTTCCTTCGGGAGCGCGAGTTAGATTGGTGCAGAATTATAAGTTAATTCCTGATACTAATGGAGAAAAACGTGATTGGGTTGGAATTAGTGAACCTCATGAGGGATATATCTCCGCTAATACCTTAATTATGTGTCGGTAATATATAGCGGTGTGCGCTTATATTAGTTGTAGTGCGAGCGTCCTCGCTCGCTAATATCAATCATAATATCAAGCTTAATTAAACCACAAAGATACAAATAAGTTATCAACACTAACCTGCTGATTAATTAATGACATTTTTATATAATTGAATTTGTTTCAAGAAGTTGGAAAAAATCACCCAATAAATATAATGATCCACAGAGAACAGGTAAGGTATTTTTATCTTTAATAACAGCTTCTAAGGCGGGAATTAATGTTGGATAAGTTTGACAATGGTTTAAATTAGGACATAAACTTTTAGCTAGGATTGCTAACTGTTCGGGTTCTGCATAAGGGTGATTAGGAATAGGAACTAAATATAATTGATCACCGGGTCTTAATAAGGCTTTAAAAATATTAGTATGATCTTTTGTTGATAACATTCCCATCACCCAACTAATAGATGAAACCTCTAAACTATCCACATATTGACGTAAAGCAATGGCGGCGGCGGGGTTATGGGCACCATCAATTAATAGGCGATAATTTTGTCTATTTATCCATTGTAAGCGTCCTGACCATTGAGCTTTTTCCATTCCTTGACTGAGAGCATTTTCTGAAATTTGCCATCCTTGATGACGGAGAATTTGGATGGTAGCGATCGCGATCGCCGAATTAATTAATTGTATTTCTCCAAATAGTGGTAAAGGGTATTCTAAACCTTGATAATTAGCGGTTTGTTGGATATTGTTTTGATTTTTTGCCCAAACCGCAGGTTTAACCCAAGTCACTGGAGAGTTAAATTCTGTCGCTCTTTGTTGAATAACTTGTTGAGCATCTGGGGGTAAAATACCCACGACAATGGGAGATTTAGGTTTAATAATTCCCGCCTTTTCAAAGGCGATTTCTGCTATCGTTGAGCCCAGATATTCTTGATGGTCTAAACTAATAGAAGTAATCACACTAACTAAGGGATGATCACAAACATTTGTCGCGTCTAAACGTCCTCCTAATCCTACTTCAATTACCGCAATATCTACTTTTTGTTGAGCAAAATATAACCAAGCTGCAACCGTGACCATTTCAAACAAAGTTGGGGGAAATTCATCGGGAAGAATGGCTTTTTCTACCTGTTGTAAAACCTGTAAAAAATCCGATTGTGAAATCGGTTGTTGATTGATAGATAAACGTTCTGTCCAATCAACTAAATGGGGGGAAATATAGCGTCCAACTCGATAACCTGCTTGTGATAAAATAGAAGATAAATAAGCACAAACAGAACCTTTACCATTGGTTCCTGCTACATGAATGATAGGAAAGTTTAGGTGAGGATTTCCTAAGCGTTCTAGTAGTTGTTGGATGCGTTCTAAACCGAGATGAATGCCAAATTGTTGATATTTTTGTAAAAAATTTTCCATATCCTTTAGATTTGATCAGCTATAATAGAGTATTATAACTAATAGTGATCGCACTGGTGAGAGTAAAATTATGGTTATTAGTCCTGTGGTATTAAACCTAGATAGGGTTCAACTCAGCGATGAACAGTTCTATCAACTCTGTCAAAATAACCGAGAATTAAAATTTGAAAGAAATACTCAAGGAGAATTAACAATTATGTCTCCAGTCGGGGGAGAAAGTGGAAATAGAGAAGCGGAATTTATCATAGATTTAGGAATCTGGAATCGTCAAACAAAACTGGGTTATACCTTTAGTTCCTCAACTATTTTTAAACTTCCTAATGGTGGAGATCGTTCTCCTGATGCTGCTTGGAT
>DMPJ01000168.1:4693-4893 GCA_003456035.1 Planktothrix sp. UBA8402 | reverse complement strand
GGAGTTAAATTAGGTTGGTTAATTAATCCTCAACAGCAACAGGTTGAAATTTATCGTTTTGAAAAAGTTGTAGAATTGAGAAATATTCCTACAGAATTATCTGGGGAGGAGATATTACCAGGGTTCAGTTTAAGTTTATCTATTTTTTAAGGGAAGATGATTTTCTGATCAAAATTTTAGATGGTGCGTGCGCGGGGCTT
>DMPJ01000168.1:2760-4587 GCA_003456035.1 Planktothrix sp. UBA8402 | reverse complement strand
AATAGCGTTTACCATTAGGCATATCAATTAAACCAATATCCCCAGAAACTGAGTCAATATTGCCTGTTTTATGAGCAATAAACGCGCCCTCTCCTAAACCACTTGGTAACAAAGAACGATTGCGAGTTTGCTCCATAATTCTTAACATCAGATCCCNNGGATTTCAAAGAAATTAACTTTCCTTGATTAATTTCCGCCATTAAATTAACTAAATCTTTGGCACTGGTTTTATTTGTTCCTTCTAAATCAGGAAGAATATTTTGCATTTGAGTCTGTTTTAATTGCCACGAAGCAAACTGTTGATTCAAGGATTCAATACCGCCCAAACGATCAATTAACATATTCGTTGCGGTATTATCACTATTTTCAATCATTAAAGTTACTGTTTCTAGGGCTGTAAATTTACTCCCCACAGGTTGATCTTGCAGTTCTCCAGACCCCTTAGCAATGTGTTTTTCCGCCATTGTCAATACTTCATCTAAACGCAGCCTGCCTTCATCAACTGCTTGAAAAAATGATACTAAAATCGGAACTTTAATTGTACTAGCGGCGGGAAGTGCTTCTTCTCCTTGAATATCTACATAATTTCCCGTATCTAAATCAACTAAAAATACCCCTGGTTTTAACTTAGGTGAATCCTTCGCTAAACCCATAATTGCTGTTTTTAAATCCGAGGCTTCTTGAGTTAATTGTAGGGATGAAACTAAAGAATTAGAAGACTTGGAAGAATTAGAATTTTGTTGTTGTTCCAGACTTAAATTTACGGTTTGATCGGCTGCGATGCTAGAACGACCCAAGGCATTTAAAGCCGAAAGAATCGTACCTGAAATCACACCAATTCCTATCCCTAAAATAAGTAAACGGGTTGCATAAACCATCGGAGACACCCGACGTTTTTTCCTCACCCGTTTTACAGATTTATCCCTAGGCGCGAGGGGAGAGGTAGCAGCCGGAACCATATCTGCCACAGGTCTGCGGGAACTACGGGGAGCCGGGTCAGAAGGTTTACGAAATGGCAAAATAGAAGCACCAGCAGCCCCCTTAGACTGGCGTTTGCCCTTGGTTGGTGGGGTTTTACGAGATTTGGGCGGAACTGGTTTTTGTCGCAGTTGAGAAAGCAGGGGATCAAAGGACTCAGAACGGCCAGAATCAATATTCTGCCGTTGTTCCGGGGATGGAGGGCGACGGGAAGCCGTTTTTACAGGATCACGACGAGATTGACGCCTCGGTTGCGGTTGAGACGCTTTCCCATTGCGAGATTTTGGCTCAGAGGACTTAGAGCCAGACGTATTAAAGGAAAAGATTGAAAATAACGACTGACGAGGAGATCGTTGAGCCACACCTAAACACCTGACTAGAATTTTACTTTTCCGTGATTTCTGGTAGAGACGTTGCATGCAACGTCTCTACCGTGATTCTGATAATGCCCATTCTACTTGACTTAGAATACCGCGTAACATCATAACTTCTTCAGAGGTTAAATTAGCTCGATTATACAAACGCCGGAATTTTTTCATCCGACTATTGGCGNNATGGGGATAGACATATCCAATCTTGAGTAACATCGCTTCCAACTGTTGATAATAACCTTCTAACACCTCCAAGGGAACAGTAGAAACCGGGGGAATTTCTATAGAGTTGTTTATACTCTCTTGAAGTTCTAACACACAATATCGTAATTCATAACAACACACCCCCACCGACTGAGCTAAATTTAAAGACGGATAAACAGAACTAGACCGAATTCGGAGAAACCTTTGAGCATAACTCAATTCATCATTATTTAAACCCCGATCTTCTGGCCCAAAAATCAAAGCCGAGGGACAG
>DMPJ01000168.1:0-2737 GCA_003456035.1 Planktothrix sp. UBA8402 | reverse complement strand
GTTGCGATCGCCCGTTGACATCCAATTAAAGCCTCTGGTAACGAGGAAACCGTGATCGCCCCTGCTAAAATATCCCCAGCATGAACCGCCATTCGTTTCGCTTCATCCCCCAGGGGATCGCACTGAGGATTAACTAACACTAACTGCTCAAACCCCATATTTTTCATCACCCGGGCAACAGAACCCACATTTAAAGGCCCTGCGGGTTCCACTAACACAATTCGGATCGGAGTTAACGGGTTATACGGTACGGTCTGTGACATGGAAATGATATGATCATCCCTGATTAAAGCAACCCCATTAACTTAGCATGGTACAACCGCATTCTATAACAGGGAACAGCTTCCCAATTACGAATTCGTAATTCGTAATTCCCTATTCCCTCTAAGACTTGTCCCGTTTGCGATCGCCCCTTTACCTGGCGAAAAAAATGGGCTGACTCTTGGGAAGAAGTCAAATATTGTTCCGAACGTTGTCGTCGTCGCCGTTGATCTTAAAAATTATTACATTCATGGCTATTCAACCTAAACTAATTATTCATGGCGGTGCTGGTAGTTCTCTCCAAGGAAAAGGAGGATTAGAAGCTGTACGCAAATCCCTCTATCAAGTCATTGATCAAGTTTACGCCTTATTACTCCAGGGAGCCAGTGCTAAGGAAGCCGTAGTGCTTGGCTGTCAACTCCTCGAAAACGATCCCCGGTTTAATGCCGGGACAGGTTCGGTACTACAATCCGATGGCCAAATTCGGATGAGTGCAGCTTTAATGGATGGAACTTTACAACGTTTTAGTGGAGTAATTAACGTTTCGCGGGTGAAAAATCCGATAGATTTAGCCCTGGTTTTACAAGACGCCTCCGATCATGTTTTATCCGATTATGGCGCCGCCGAGTTAGCACGGGAACTGCAATTACCCCTATATAATCCCCTCACCGACCAACGTTTGCAAGAATGGCTAGAAGACCGCAAAGACAATTTTAGACGCACTATGGCCAATGTCGTTTCCGAACCTGCGGGAACCGGAACTATTGGGGTTGTGGCCTTAGATCAAAATGGACAATTAGCCGCCGGAACTTCCACCGGGGGTAAGGGGTTTGAACGTATTGGTCGAGTCAGTGACTCCGCAACTCCGGCGGGAAATTATGCCACAGATCAAGCTGGGGTTAGTTGTACGGGTATTGGGGAAGATATTCTCGATGAGTGTTTAGCAGCCAAAATCGTGATCCGGGTCACCGATGGTCAGTCCTTAAATACCGCCTTTGAGAAATCCTTCCATGAAGCTGATCATCATCAACGGGATTTTGGGGCCATTGGGATTGATCAAACCGGGGCGATCGCCTGGGGAAAAACCTGTGATGTAATTCTTTCCGCCTTCCACGACGGCCAAAACAAAGGAGATAGTTTAGAAGCGGAAACAGGAACTCAAGTATTTTCTATTAATTCTTGACAGTTNNTGTGATCAATCTGTTAACTTTTCAAACACTATTCAGAATTTATATAAGTTGTTGATTTATAATGTGTAAGTATAAAAATACCAAAGTCTGCATATACTATGCCAACATATAGTAATAGAAATGCAAACCATTTGTGCCTTATCCCTTCAAGGAGTTCAGGTTATGAGACGTATTTTAGTCGTCGATGATTCAGCAACGATGCGAAAAATGGTAATGGCGTCCTTGCGAGATTTGACCGATGTTAGTTTTAGCGAAGCCGGGAACGGTTTAGAAGCAATTGAACAGATTGAAATTGCTCCCTTCGATTTAATGGTATTAGATTTGAATATGCCCGATATGCACGGGTTAGAAGTTCTAAGATTCGTTTTAGGACATCCTAGTTATCATGATACCCCGATTGTGATTCTCACCACAAAAGGCGATGAAAATAGTCGCAGTGAAGCGATCGCCGCCGGTGCAGCTTGCTATTTAACCAAACCATTTCAGCCGAAATTCCTCGCTGGTCATATTCAAGAGCTACTAACTTCAGTAAACTGAATATTGTGTCTAACTTATCTAATAACAACTTTTTCGATGATTTTTTAGAAGATTATTTTGCCGAATGTGAAGAACATTTAGCCGTCGTCAGACGGGAACTTCTCACCTTTGAATCTTCGATCAATCAATCTCCTCTTGAACGCTCTAGCCTAAATGAATTATTCCGTTGTTTCCATTCCCTAAAAGGATTATCGGGGATGGTAGGAGTGGGTTTGGCGGAAGAATTAGCTCATGAAATGGAAAGCTATTTACGAGTATTGCGAGATCAACAAATTGTTCTATCTTCCCCAGGATTTGATGCCTTAATTGCCGGAACAAAAATACTCGAACAAGTGATCAATTGTCAACAAACCCAAACCCCGCCACCGGATATTACCGACATCATCAACCAACTGAAGGCGGTAATTCCTCAAGAACTCGAAAACCCACCCTCTGGCCTGGTTACGCCCGTAGAGTTAAAACTCAAACCCGAAGAACAAAACGAAGTCAACACGGCTATTGGCAACGGGGAAAACCTCTGGTACTTTGTTTTCTCCCCAAGTACCCAACTATCTGAACAGGGAATTAGAGTCAATACCGTTAGGGAACATTTACAAACCTTGGGTCGATTAATTTATGTTGCACCGCGGATGAGCGAGGGAAACAAAATTCTATTTGATTTAATCCTAGCAACATCCTCCGATGAAATTCCCTTTCCACAAAACGACCAACCCGGCTTAACTTCCCAACCCTATTTCAAAACCACAAAA
>DMPJ01000281.1 GCA_003456035.1 Planktothrix sp. UBA8402 | reverse complement strand
AATATCGCAATGGAGAAATTATTCCTATGACTGGTGGAACACCTCAACACAACAAAATTAGTGGAAATCTCTATATTATTTTAAGCCTTGCTCTGAAACGTAAACCTTATGAAACTTTCCATGTTGATCAACGGCTGTGGATTCCAACTATTAACATCTATACCTATCCCGATGTTATGGTACTGCAAAAGCCACTAGAACTGCAAACCGGACGTAAAGATACGGTTATTAATCCTGGTTTTATTGCGGAAGTTCTATCTAAATCAACCCAAAATTATGATCGTAGCGAAAAATTTGCCTCCTATCGAACTATTCCCACTTTTCAAGAATATTTGTTAGTTGATCAATATCGCATTCATNNTTGAACATTATGTTAAAATTGGTGTAAATCAATGGACATTTTCAGAATATGATGATCCGAATATTACTCTATCTTTAAATACTCTGGAATTGCAAATATTAATCGCTGATATCTATGAAAATATTGATCTGACTCAACCCGCATAAACATTATAGCAAGAGGCAATAGGGAATNNCAATGGGCAATAGGTAAATACTTATAGCAAGAGGCCTCGCTATAGGTTGAGATTTCCATTGCCTATTGCCCATTCCCCATTCCCTATTATCAGATGCTTAATAACTTATATTCCCCCCTATTTAATAGCCTAGGGGGGTTTGATTATCAGCTTCTTAAAACTGCGCTGGAACTAACTGTAATCGCCCTAAATCTAAATCTTTAGAAGGAATAAAACGGACTTCTAATAATGCCATCATATCCTTAAATTGGGGTTCACCCCGGGAAGCACCAGTTAATCCCATGGCAATAATTAAACCACACCAACCCTTAGTTTTTTTACAGCGTTGTTCCCATTTTTTCCGCGCTTCTTGATGAACGGGATCATCCTCTATAAACTCCCCAAATAAATGTAAATCTCCATCTTCTGTTTTCAGAATCCCTAAATCATAACTTGAACCCGCCATCGGATCTTCACCTGGATTAAAACAAATTCCTTCAAGTCCTCCAGCATCTTGTAAACTGCGAATTAATATCTCGGCTTTAGGTTTAGTGGTTTGAATTACAACCACAGGTAAACCATCCCCATCTTCTGTAATTTCCCCTTCTGCGGCTTGATGAAATCGGGTATTACTCCGCAAATATTTGGCAGTTTCCCAAGGGACAACCCCCAAACTCAAGAAAGACTTAGGCGGGACTAAATCATCGCGTAACCGAGGAACATTTACTTCGATTTCCTCATCATCATCCGAGTCATTATCAGGTACCATTGCCGCCAATTCATCTGCAATATCGGGTAAAGTTTCTACCTTCACCGACACCTGTTTTTTCTCCCCATCGGGTAAATTAACTGGAATTCGATACCGACGGTTAAGACTAGGAAATTGATATTTAGCTAATTTTTGACGATGATCGCGTAAAAATCTATGTAAAGCTTCTAAAGCGATTAAAACAATAGCAGCTTCTTCATCATACAGAATTGAACGTAATCCTTCTAAGGGATGAAGATTGCCAAAATTTGGTTCAATTTCCGACGGGGATAAACTGGTGATACTAACAAAATCATCATCATCTTCATCCTCATCTTCATCGAAACCATCGGTGCGATCAAAGGTGACAAATAAACAATCTTGAGTTAAAAATGCTTCTTCTAAATTTTCATAGGATTTATTGCGGACAATTCGTTCTCGAAACCGTTTTAACGAGTCCAAAGAACGATATAACAATACCCCATAATCCATTCCCAGTTTACCCAAGGTGGAAATATATAAAGTATTAATTCCAAATAGATTTAATTCAACCGCAATAATTTGATGATCTCCTAAATGTTCCCAAGGAGCATCCTGCCAAATTTGATAGGCTTTTTCTGTCACCACTTCCGCGTATTGGGGGGGGAGTTGTGGCGGACGACTTTGGGCCACTTCCTGTAACCCCCGAAAAATTTCATCAATCAGAGGTAAATCCGGGACATATTCGATTACGATGTCTAAATCTTGCAGAACTCCTCTAAGAAAAAATTGAATTTCTCGATCTTTGACAACTATTTTTTGGGGACGGGCCACAGGTGCCGGACTTTGGGGATGTTCTATCGCTCTGAGTAGCGTCCGCACAATTGCTTCTGGCCCCATATCCGGCGCAACCATATCCATTGCTCGCACCATCCCCTGAGAACCATCTACCCAAATAATACATTCGCCCGCAGCTTCGGGGTCTGTGTCGATACTAGGAGTTGTATCGGTCGCCATTGGACGCCGATCTCCTTCCCACACACTGGGAATTTGGGGTAAATTTTGGAGCCGACGAACGGTTGAGTGATTGAGACTTGCCATCAAATTAATCTTAATCTTGGGGTAATTTTACCAGTTTTGATGATGCCGCACAACCAATGACTGGACTTGCCATATTGTAATGCAATGCTTTATCTATCTTACTGCTTACAGCTTGAACTTTAACCAGATGCTCCGAAACCCTGATTCGCGAAATTTCAACTAATGCTTGGTACGGACATCAATGCCTCAGAAGTTTCCTCTCCATTTTAGCATTATCTTCTGGGAAATGAAACAGCCCTGGGCTTTTTTAGGGGATTTAGGGGGATCTAATCTAGGTTTGCTATCCCCAACCTATTCCCTATTTCCGATTAATTTTTTCCCAGAAAATTTCGACAATTTCAGTCAATACTAACGCCCAGGTTAATACAAGTTCTATAAATATAAATAATGGCAATAAAATTACTTGAAATAACCAAAGTAAAATTTTCTGGCTATTTTTCATTTGAGTTTGGGCGGTCATCATTCTTAGACCCCGAACTAATATTCTAATTAAGCGGATTCTATAGCTAATTTTTAAGTCTTTAACCTTGGGATTATCAAATTGAATTTTACCGGAATCAAAGATTTGATTTAACCTTGAAATTGAACTTTTGGTATCAATTTGATTAAAATTTAAGTGTAACCAAGTTAAACCACAAAGTCTCCCCAAAATAAAATCCTGTTCTCGATATTTCCTATCAAAAAAACCTCCAAAAGCATTGAGAAAATCTGAAGCTAATAGTTGATCGACGTCTGTAGGTTTCTCTAACAGAGGAATTTTAAATAAATATCGGAATTTTTTATAGAGATTTTCTAGTTGCGCTCGCGTCTCTAAATTTTCAATCCCTGGAATTTGATTTAAAATTAACGGTGTAATCGGTGATAATTGGATATGATGATAGGGAATTGCTTTTTCTAGGTCAGTTTTAATTTTAGAAATAATTTCCTCAGACTGGTGGGTGGATAAAGTTTCTAAAAGGGATAATATATTGGCTTTATAATCAACTTGTTGATTGATTTCCACAATCTGTTTTAACTGCATTGCATCCTGTTGAGTAGAAGGAATTGTTAACCCATCAAACAACAAATCAAATAGATTAAAATTGTTCTTTTTTAAGCTGGGTTTACTTTCTAAGTTTTCTAAAGAATAGGGAGCCACATAAGCATAAATTCTATCATCTCTTTCGGCTTTAATTTTGCGGTTGAAATCATGACTAAATTTGATAAAATCTCCACCTTCTTCTTTAATTAAATACTCTGAATTAGGCAAAGAACTTAAGTAAATCCTCGATTCTAAATCAATTGCTTTCAGAATTGGTAAATTATCTAAAATTCCCCCGTCACTATACCAAAACTTGAGTTTTTCTCCATTCTCCTCTGTACAAAACATCGGTAAATCTGGATCTAGCTGTTGTTTCCCTGAGTCATCACAAATTTTAAAATAAGCCGGACTGAGATTTTTCAAGTTATAACTTTTAATATTAGATGAATCTTGAATCGCCGGGAAAGCTAGGGGAAATGCTCCCGAAATTAGGCTGGTGTCAAGCACTTTCCCCCAGATTTTTTGTAAGCGATCGCCTTGACGATTTAACTCAGAATGAAACAAAAATTGCCGAGTTTCTGCATGGTTAATCGCCGGAATACCGGAATAATTGCCAGATTTATTTTCATAAGTTACTAACAGTCCTTGTAAATTCGTAACCGTCATTACTAAAGCTAAGGGTTGATGAACTTTCAGTTGATCGGTATTTTCCGTAATTAAATTAGCAATATTTTTGATCCCTTTTTGAGATAATAAACTTTCATTTTGACTTTTCAATAAATTCTTCAAAACTTGACGGTAATCTTCTATTGCGAAAACCGTATCAATATCTTTCATATCCGCTTTTTCTACCCAAGCTCTTTGTAAGAGATTTTGGGATTCATACTCAGGATCAGTAATCTCTCGATTTAATAAATAATAAGCTGTAATTGCTCCAGTCATCGCCCCAGCAGATGCTCCGGTAATCAAATCAATTAATAGGGGAGAATTGTCTTTTCTGGCTTGTCTAACTAATTCAAAACAAACCCCAGCCATATAAGCTCCGAGGGCAATTCCTCCCGACAAATTTAGGGAAATTTGACCAGGGTTGGGAGAGGTATTTTCTATGGTCATAACTATCAAAATTTTAAGAAAGGCACGATTGAGATTTCCATGTAATAGGGGCACTCATCCCCACAACAGGGGATATTAAGATTGAAGTTTGGCTTTAGGACGCAAAAACTTAATAACTGCATATAAATCCGGGTCAGTTTTGGCTTCCTCTCGATAATGGGCACCCAGATCAATTGCTTGCTCTAAATTTTCAACGGCTAATTCTGTTTGACGTTGTTGGGCATAAATAATCGCTTTATTATAATAAGCATCGGCATAATCTGGCTTTAAACTTAACGTCCGATCTAAACTTTCCAGCGCTTCTTTTCCCCGTTTTAACTTAATTAAAGCATAACCGCGATAATTCCAGGCTTTAGAATTATCAGGATCAAATTCAATCGCTTTATCAAAAGATGTTACCGCATCTTTATATCTTTCAATTGCTTGTAATGCCATGCCTCGATTTAACCAAGCCACGCTATCTTCTGGTTTGGCTTTTACCGCTTGATCAAAGGCTTCAAAGGCGTCTTGATGTTTTTGTAATTTCCCATAGGTTACACCTAAATCTACCCAGGCTTGGTGATAATCTGGTTTGATTTCTAGGGCTTTTTTATAGGATGCGATCGCCTCATTTTGACGTTTTAATCGACTTAATGCCATGCCTCGATTTAGCCAAGATCGGTAATCATTGGGCTGCAATTCTACTACTTGATGAAAGCTGGCTAAAGCATCTTCATAACGGCCTTCAGCAAACAATAAATTCCCCCGTTGAACATAATCATCAACGTTTAAAAATAACTCCGGTTTATTGGATTTCAACCGATCCAATTGATCAGTAATGGTTTCAATTTTTTGGATCATTTCTGAAACAGCCGATTCTACTAAAGTTGTCGGAGAAATTTCTAATAATTGTTGGAGAATTTCATCTTTTCTCACCAAGGCTTCCGACTGCATTGCCACTAATTCTTGGAAAATTCCCGCTTTTTGAGCATTAGCATCCGCTTGCACTTCTGTGATCTGTTCCGTTAACATTAAATCAAATTTATCTAATTTATTAAAAGTAGAATCCTTGCGAGTTTGCAAATCTCCTCTTAACTGTTCAATTACCCCAGTTACATCTTGATCAAACTTCTCTAACCGTTGGACAATTCGTTCTTTTTGGGTTTTCCATCCGGCTTGACTATCGGCAATAATTGTGGCATATTCCGCTTCTAATTGTTGTAATCTTTGTAACTTTTCATCAACTTGAACTTGGAGTTTTTGTTGATAGTTTGCTAATTGAGTTTCGGCTTGCTTTTCTAACTGTTGAATCCGTTGGAGTTTCTGCTCCATTTGTCCCTGAATTCGGCCTTGGGAATCGGAGAGTTGAGTCACCGCATCATTACCAAATTTCTCTAAATTTTTCAGGGCTAAATCAATTTGTTCCTGAGCTTTTTGCTCTGATTTAATTCTAATTTCTTCTAGTTGCGGGGCGAAATCCGTTTCATAACGTTCTAAACGAGCAAATACCCGATCTTTTTGGGTTTCTGCCTGTTTTTGTAGTTGGGATAACTCCTGAACTAATTCGGCTTCAATTTGTTGTAAATTCTTGCCCACGCTATTTTTTTGACTTTCGACATCTGTTTGCCAACTGGATACGGTGGTTTTAAATTCTGTACCTACCTGTTCTAAGGTTTTGAATAGGCGATCGCGTTGATTTTGAACTTGAATTTGTAACTCGGATAATTGGCTAGTTAAAGTGGCTTCTGATTGTTTGAAATTCTCTAAAACCGTAGTTTTTTGACTATCCACATCCGCTTGCAACCCGGCAACATGATTAGCGTAATTTGTTCCTAGTTTATCTAGGTTTTGTAAGATTAAATCCTGTTGATTACTAGCTCGATTTTGTAAATCTGCCAATTGTTTAGAAAACTCAATTTCTAAGTGATGAAGTTCCTGTTCAACCTCTTGGGTTTCCTGTTGAAAATTTTGTAATGCTCCTTGACGAACTTGGGTTAATTCTGTTAACCATTCCCCTATTTGACTGTGATGGGTTCCTAATTCATTTTGGAAATTATCAGCTTCTGAGTTCAGGTCTTGAGCAATGCGGTCGGTTTCCTGAATCACCGCTTGCATTTGTTGATTAGCGGCGGCTATTTTTCCCTCTAAATCTCCTAATTCATTGAGATGATTTTTAACAATAACAGTTACTTCTCGGACAACAGAACGTCGCAATAACCATAATCCCACTAAGGTTGCTGCTAATAAAATTCCTAACAACCCTAACAACAGATTAAACAGCGTCATTGTCTGTTTAAAGGTGCGTTGAGCTTCTGCTTGAACTTGTTCTTGTAAAAGCTGCTGTTGTCGCAGTTGTTCGAGTTCCTGGCGCTCCTTGGAGGACATTGTTCGTGTCGGAGTTGTGGGTTTCGGTTCTGGAGACTTGGGGGTCTGGGACTGAGCCATACTGACTCCCGCCGAAAGTAATACTAAAGTTAGAATCACGCTGCTGCGGGATATCCACGCCCAAAAATTCAGGTGTTGATCAGAGTTCACACCAGCATCAGTCCGTTGATAATTTTCCATGAATAGCTTTGTCTGCTTAACCAAGTCCGAGTTCTCCAACCCATCCCCTATAGTTTGACACATTTTCTCCCAATTAATTACTCATGCTCATATTACGCGGTTCTTGATACAAAGGAACAGTAAATGTCACCGTTGATCCTAATCCTTCCCCTAAACTATAAAACTTAATCGTTCCTCCCATAGTTTGGACTAATTTTTGTGAAATCACTAATCCTAAACCCGTTCCTCCATATTGACGAGTATATCCGGCATCGACTTGAGAAAAGGCTTTAAACAGTCGGTCTTGTTTTTCAATNNCCCCAATTCCGGTATCAGCAACCCGAAATTCCACCACACCCGGAAACTCTCGATTTTGAAAAACCAAGGTTTGTTTAATCATGCCTAAACTAATATTAATTCCTCCTTCATGAGTAAATTTAATCGCATTTCCGACTAAATTTAACATGACCTGTAATAACCTTTGATAATTGCCATAGACAATAATTTCATCTTCATAAGCCGCTTTTTGGATCGTAAAAGTTAATCCTTTTTCTTGAACTTGCACCCGGGTAAAATGTTCTACTTCTTCTAAAAGTTCATTGACTTTAATTAAAGCTAAGTCAAGATCCATTCTCCCGGCTTCAATTTTAGCAATATCTAAAACATCATTAATTAAATTTAATAAATGTAAGGCGGAGCGATGGGCTTCTTCAATAAATTCTTGTTGTTCTTTGGGATCATCAACCATCCCATCTAAAACTAACTTTAAAAATCCAATAATTCCATTTAGAGGTGTGCGTAATTCATGGGATGTATTCGCCAGAAATTCACTTTTTAACCGGGACAGAGCCACCGCTTCCATCCTAGCTTCTTCTAGTTCTTGATAGAGAGTAGCATGGGCAATGGCAGTTCCAACATGGGTGGCTAATTCTCGGATAAATTCCACTTCGGCCGATGTCCATTGTCGGAAGCGATCGCACTGTTGTAGACTAATAATCCCATTCGGTTGATCTTGATAAGAGGTTGCTACCACTAAAATAGAATAGCGTTTATAGGGATCGCGGTCGGGAGACGTTCGTTCTATGACCACAGGTTCTAGGGTGGCTAAAGCTTGTGTCCAGCCCAATTCCTTAGCAATTGCCAGATCCAAACCCAACATCATTTGAAATTCTGACTGACGATATTCAGCCACCACCTGGGTTTCTTGTAAATTCCAATTATCTCCTTTTTCCACTTGATAAGGGCATAAAATACAACGACTCACCCCTAAAACTTTCCCTAAACTATTAACAGTTTGTTGCCAAATTTGTTTTAAATCTAAAGTTCGACGAATTTTTTGGGCAATTTGACTTAATAAAGTTTGATAAATATGAGAACTGGGAGACACCGTGCGACACATCGTTCCGGCAATTTGGATCAGCACCTTTTGCGGGATCTCTAAATTGGAAGGTAGGGAACGATAGGCAATAATCTCCTCCATAGTTAGGTCTAAATTTTCTTCGGGTTGTTCGAGAACAGACCCCATTACTAATACCTTGTCCGGTGTTCCATTGGAGACTAAAATCGGAGTCATAGTCAGTTCCAAGGGAATATATTGATCTTCGTAAGCAAATGAATAAACAAATCTCTCAGGAATTAAACTGGTCAGAACCCGGCTAATTCGATCTTGATAGGGAGAAATTATAACAGGTTTAAAATAATCCTGAATTGATGATCCGATAATTCTATCCGCAGGTAAAGAACAGCGATCATCTCGTTGCCAATAAAAGGATAAATACTCACCTACAGCATTTTGAACAAAAACCAGATCAGCACCCAAATGTTGCCAAATCTGGTCAGCCGAAGTCGAACCTGCAAACTGAGAGTTCCCGTCTAAGTTCATCTCTCTTCCCCGGGAGTGACCCCCAATGAAGCTATATTCATGTCAGTGGCGTGAGGAAACGGGAGGCAGGGTCTATACCGCATTATTATTGATCTCCACTGATTACCGATTACTGATTACTGATTACTGATTAATGNNGGTGGAATGGGAGGATTTCGTTGGAGTGTCAAGGCTAGTCCATCTTCTGGACGCTCTCCTCTAAGCCATTGGCGTAGAGCGGTTTCAATTACCTTGCTGGGGTCATTGCTGAGATGTTTAATTTGATTCAGTAACTCAGAATCAATGTGAATTGAAACTTCCACTTTCTGAGCAGTATTCGGCGAAGAAAATGTATTTTTTTCCATAACAAATTAGATCCTAACGCATAAAAACTTCCAACATTAGGGAATAGCCACTAAAGCCAATTCCCAGAGACTTATAGCTCAAAAATTCCAGGAATAAATTTTTAGCCTATTCCCACAGAGCCAGACAAGGGCTTAATCAGGGATTGGTGACACTTCCATTCTACTCTCATCAAGGGAAAAATTGTTGACAAGAGTCAGAACCTAATTATTAATTAAGGTTTGGCATAGGCAGAAGACGGTTTAAAAGCAGTCTCTGGTTTTCCATCTAACGCTTGTAACATAAAATCACGCCAGATCGGAGCCACAATTGTTCCTCCAGTTGACCCATAAGTTAGGGGAGTATAGTCATCATTGCCCACCCAAACCGCCGCAGCTAAATCGGGAGTATATCCCGAAAACCAGATATCCCGTTCTGAAGACGTGGTTCCGGTTTTCCCGGCCGCCGGACGTCCGATTTGGGCGCGAGTAGCCGTTCCACTATTAATCACCCCTTGTAAGACGTTATTCAGGGATGCCACAGCCCATTGATCCAAGACTAATCGAGGTTTAGGGGTATTATCCAGTAAAACATTACCCTGACTATCGGTAACTTGAACAATAAACGTGGGGTCAGAGTGCCAGCCATCATTGGCAAAGGTGGCATAAGCTCCGGCCATTTCCATCGGGGTTAAATCCACCGACCCCAAAGGTAGGGAGACGACGGGTTCAATCGGACTCTTAATTCCCAGAACTCGACAAACCTCAATCACTTGATTTAGTCCCACCTCTTGACCCAGTTTTACCGCCGGAACATTCAAGGAATGTTCTAAAGCAGTACGAATACTTACCGCCCCGGAGAAACCGCCTCCGTAGTTTTGCGGAGAATAATAGCCATAGCCATCGGGATAACTGACCGGGCTATCATAAACCGTTGAATCTGGCCCATATTTGCCCGTAGCAAAGGCCGCATAATAAACAAACGGTTTAAACGCCGACCCCGGTTGACGCAGGGCTTGAATAGCCCGGTTATATTGACTGGTCTTATAATCGGCTCCACCCACCATCGCCTTCACAAAGTGAGTCCGGGGTTCAATGGCAACTAGGGCAATTTGGCCATTTTGCAAATCGTTATAAATCCCTTGATAGTACAAGTTCTGATGCCACTCCGTGATGGTTTTCTCCGCCATCCGTTGAAAATTCATATCAATGGTAGTTTGAATCCGCATTCCCCCCTTGAGCACCGCCTCCCGACCAAAACGTTCAGAAAGCTCCTGTACAACCGCTTCGGTCACATAGGGAAGACGGCTACTGCTAAAGGAGGTAATTTTCCCCACCAGTAAGGTTTGTTTCTTGGCTTGGGCTTCTTCTTGGGGAGTAATCCAGTGAAGTTCCTGCATCCGCTTCAAAACCATTAACTGTCTTTGTTTGGCTTTTTTGTAATTCGCAAAGGGACTATAATCCTCCGGTGCTGGAATTAAACCCGCCATCAGTGCCGATTCCGCCAAGGTTAAATCCGCCGCCGATTTATTAAAATAACTGCGGGCTGCGGTTTCCACCCCATAAAGGTTATGACCCCAATAAACTTGATTCAGATACAGTTCTAAAATCTCGTCTTTCGATAAAATTTGTTCTAAACGAATCGCCATCACCGCTTCTGCGGCTTTACGGCTCATGGTACGATTCGGGGACAGAAATAGGTTTTTTACCAACTGCATGGTCAGGGTAGAACCCCCTTCCACAGTGGAACCCCGTTCAAAGTTAGCGATAAACGCCCGTACAATCCCGGTCGGGTTAATTCCCTTGTGATAAAAGAAATTGCTATCTTCAATCGCTATAACAGCCCGTTTGAGATGGGGAGATATCTGATTGAGGGAGACCACTTCGCGATTGGCTTCATCGTGGAGGCTGGCCAGAGGAACCCCCTTAATATCATAGATGTGGGTGGTTTCCGTGGGTACATAGTTCTGTAATACCCGCACATCAGGAAGGTTACGGAAACTTACCGCCAAACCGACTAACCCTCCAGCCACGACCGAACTGGTTAACATGGTAACGCCTAGTAAGGTTCCAGCAGTTACTTTACTGACCGATTGCACAAAGTCAAACAACGTTGATGGGTTGTTGACCCTAACATCGCGTGGGATTGTATTAGTTGATGACACGTTTAATTTACTCCCTCAATCAAAACAGGGCTACACAACATTTATGGCTTGCAGATAGAAATATAACTTTTTTTGAGCTTCGAGTGATAGCATATAAGATTGACATTGTGCAGGTGAAGTACCCAGACAATGGATCAAAACAATTTCCTATCCGGGATCAAGGTTAACGGATTTTACCCTAAATTGGCAAAAGAATTTTAAGATCATGGCTATTAGTCCCTCGTCTGTACAAATAGAATCGGCGGCGTCTCTACAAAATTTTCCCACCCTTCGCCGAGGGATTACTGAGATTTTCCCTGAAATTATCAACTCTGAGAACCCGGATGAGAATTTAGGTCAACGATTATTAACCACAAATCGACCCCTAAGAGTTAAATTTGGCATTGACCCCACGGCGTCGGATATTCATTTAGGTCATAGTATTCCGATTCGCAAGTTACGCGCTTTTCAAGATGCGGGCCATATCGCTGTATTAATTATTGGGGATTTTACCGCTAGAATTGGCGACCCGACCGGAAAATCGGAAGTCCGGCGTCAATTAACCTCGGAAGATGTGCAGAAAAATGCTCAAACCTATTTAGAGCAACTGCGTCCGATTTTGGATTTTGACACCCCCGGACGGTTGGAAATTCGCTACAATTCGGAATGGTTATCAAAATTAGATTTACCTAAAATATTAGAATTATTGGCAACCATGACCGTCGGACAAATGTTAGCCAAAGAGGGTTTTTCCCTACGGTTTGAACAGGAAAATCCGATTTATTTGCATGAATTTCTCTATCCGTTAATGCAGGGTTATGATTCCGTGGCGGTGGA
>DMPJ01000072.1:328-4976 GCA_003456035.1 Planktothrix sp. UBA8402 | reverse complement strand
TACAAGATTGCTTTTGTGATTTGAACTTTCCAAACATTATCATCAGGCTCGGTATCACCTTGGGCGTAGGTAAGTGAAAAGTTACTATTTGCTTTTGTTAGTATTATTCGAACCTTTACTCCAGGAAGTAAGTATTTTGGCTGATTGAGGAAATCAAGTCGAAGCGGTCCTATCATTTCGAGCACTTTAGACAAAGCAACCCATGCTTTTCGTTTAAGAACAGCAGGTTCATGTCCTGCCATTGCCAGTTGCGTCTGTTTAGTTTCACTGTTGAAATTAAGTTCCGACTCAATTACTGCTTTGTAGGGATAGATTCCTGAACCACCTTCAATTGTGGTATCGTTGAGAGCCAAAGAAACGTCAGAGAAGAGCGAATGCATGAAGTAATCGGAAGGAACGGGCTTATCCTTATCAGTTAATGCTGTACCATCTGCTTTTACGACTTTGACTTGGAGACTCAACAAGGTGTCATTGAGATCCAAATAATCCACATTGGAGGAGGGAACTTCGAACTCAATAGTAGTGCTTTCTGTTGCCGCCTTAGGATATACGTCTTCGAAATATCCTGCCTCAATAACGACTTGAGGTGGATGATCATCGAAAATTTTCAATTCAGTTTTTCCACTCATTATTTAGAAGATTAGTTTACGGTTCTTTGTTATGCCACCTCTGTTTATAGATAAGGGCGTCAGCCTCCGTTTGAGACCCCTTCCCCTATGCGATGCCGAAGTGTTATTATTATTTCGGTTAAAGGCGTTTCGAGTCTCATTTACCGCATTGTCAAGAAGCGTCTGACCAACAGATTTATTTTCGTCGTGAATAAGATCGCCAGCGGTATTGACAGCTATATTACCAACAACACCGAGCGCCCTTTTAAGAAATGGAAATGCCATTCTTGCTATGTTACGCAACCATCCCGTACCATATTGCTGTCCAACAAAGTAGGGAAGCGAACCGTAGCCGTTTTGTCCGCTATATTCTTGTAAAATCAATTTATCAATCTCATACATAGTTGATTAATTAATATACAATTTTTGTACATTCCTCACGTTTATACTTGTAGTCATCATCATCTTTGGAATTTTTTAAAATGAAGTGTCAAGACTGTGATTGCGCCTTTTGGGAATCCAATGATATTGCCAGCGTCATTCCGCATGTTGATCTCAATACTATTAAGAGTTGTCGCTGCAACATTCACGTACATAGGATTTTGAATTGATAGATTACGAACATGTCCCTGAATATTTGCATCCTGACTGGCGTCAACGAAAATATTTTTCAGAAGTGGAACTCTAGTATGGCCAACATATACCGGTGCACAACAACTGGCGTAGATGTATATGTTTTTCACGCCACGATTCAATTGCGGTGGGAGATCGGCTTGATAAGTTGAAGGATTGGCATTAGCATTATAAGTTTTCAGCTGGTCGGGATTGACCATTTTGAATTCACTTTCATAGAAACCCAGTACAAAATTTAGTCCTCCGTTGAATTTTATTCGAAAGACTTTGTTTCCCATTGTGAAAATCATCCTTTTGTTCGATGCTGCGGTAGTAGCTGTGATTTCGTTAAAAACTGCTTTACAATTTTCTTGCAGGTAAGTGAATAATAATGCCGGCGTTTTGAAGGTTTGATCGTTGGGAAACTTGAACTCACTGACAGCTGGTCGGAAATTGTAGAGATATATTTGAACTCTAACGTCTATTGGTTGATATTTATAATTAGGCGTTAGCGCTTCATGTATATCTTTCGTACCGACCAGGTGATAATCTCCATTTTCAGTTTGTGTAGACACACCGGAAATACCGAAATGTTTTTCGTTAACAATACTGAAATACTGTTTTCCTGTAAGCTCGAGAAATTTATTGTCTTTCACTGTTAAAGTCAGTCCAGTTGCCTTGAAACTAGTATCTGGTCCTGCAAGTTTTTGTAAAGGTGTAACATTCAGCAAACCGTTAAACTCCAGTTGAATACTGAATAACCACGTGAGATGAGTGGCTACCGTTTGCATATATTCATATTCTATACTGAGATTTGACGAAATGGTATGAGGATGGTAGATATAACTTGCCTCTGTAAGTGCAACTTTCCAATTTTCATTAGGATCCAATTCAATAGACCTATCCCAGCCAACGATGTAATCAGCGGCAATGTTTCTTGGATACGTGTTAGGAGATGAATTACTTGGAAGAACCATGTAAAAATCATCGATATTTTTGGAGGACATGTTGATGAAGCGATTTAGTAGTTACATGATCACATACAAGCACACGTTTATAGACATCTGGACAGACTCACAGCTAAGAACATTTGAAATGTAACGTAATGACAGTACTTGATCCGTTTTGAAATGTAACCTTTTTACCATCTCTATTGCCAATGTCGATATGAATTTTTGAAATGGTTTTGTTTCGTACGCCCATGTATGATGGACGGGATATTACTAAATTTCTTACGTATCCGTGAGAACCCGAGGCAGGGTGAATGTCAATAGAGACACTTTTCAATAGCGGTATTCTACTATTACCGACCTCGACAAGTTTGCAAATATTGGAAAGAATATTTAAATCGTGATAACTACTACTAATATAGCTGGGCGTTTCTGAACTGCCGTGAAAGATATTTATCGATCTCTCAAAGTTNNATTTCCAGATCTGTCCAATTTAGGGCTACTTGATAAGTAATGTTTCTCACTTGGAGTAGCTGCAAATTCATAATCTTTACCGAATCCAAGCGCTTCTCCTAAACCTCCTGAAAATTTGATCAAATATACTCGTTTGGCTAGCCCAAATTTTACAATGTTATCCTTTATATCAAGCTGATGAAATATGAAGTCATATGTACTGTTCATGTAATGCACAATTTCATGTCTTGTCAACTTCATTATTTGCTTGGTAATTGGATAAAAGCTTTCCTTCTCAATGTAATGATAAGGTATGATGCTGTAGTTTAATGTTTTTGTTTCTGGTCTGCCCTTAATTGGAAAATAAAGTGTGGTAGGAAATGCAGAATCTTGGCAGTAATATTGTTTCCAGTGTGGATGGAAATGCAGCTTTTCCATGGGACCATGCCATGTTTTCAGCTCAAAAGGCACAGTCTTTGACCAAAATATAAGAATGCTTTTATAAATCGTACATTCGATAGTTATCATTCCGCTCTCAGTATTTCCAAATGTCCGACTTGACGGCATAACTTTGTACTCCGGATATGTAATCGTTAATTGGTAATCGTATACCGGACGCCATTCACTGTAAAACTTGTATGTGATACCACAATCATCAATCCGTTCATGACTGTAGCACATGTCCATAAGTGCAACTTTCCACTCTTTTTTCGGTGCGAGCTTGATTGGATCTGTCAAACTAACCGTAAAGTCTGAGGACGTATTATTCGGATGTCTCTCCAGCGACGTATTGCTAGGAATTACCATGAAAAATTCAGAGTTCTCCGTCGTCATTTTACAAGTTGATCTTTAGTAATCCAAGAATTTCGTGAATCGTTGAAGCCATACCATTTCACGAAGTACTGTTTATGTTCACCTTTGCCTTTAGTGCGTATTATTTTTTCGATACGATACACATTAGGAAGCGAATCGCCCACATCTTGCAGTTCTTCATGATAAAACTTTCCTTCAATAAGTTCATCAGTTGCAACATCTTTGAGAACATACATGACAGGTTTGCTAGCTTTATCAACAGACGCTATACGAAATATTTCTTCACTCCAGTTTTGATCAAAGTTTTTTCTGAAAGGCGAAGTAGAAATACGTGAAATGCGTACTAATGACCCGACAGAGTATAGTGTTTGACGCCTCTTTCTAACATTTGTATCTTTTTGTTGCTGATGTAGCCAATCATTTAAGTTGTTCGGATCGTTTACGTAAAGATCAACTGGAGATTTACCTTTAAGACTCCGATGTGAAGCATGATTGTAGGCGTGAATTAATTTCGGCAGCACCAATAACCACTTTTTGTTGCGTTGATGAGTAAAGAAGCGGTTAAGTCTTTCACGAAGTGTCCGATTAAATCTCTCAACCACAGCAGCTTTGAATTGAGATTGCACTGTATAGTGAATAATTTTATGTTTCTTGAACAATGCTTGAACAGATTTATTGTAAAATTCTTTACCCGCATCTGTTTGAACATGTCGTGGCGATGATTTTTGAGCTAACATTTTACGAATAGCAGCACAAACTGTTATTGCATCCTTTGTTTTCACCGCCTCAGCTCTAGCAAAACGTGAAAAGACATCAATACACGTGAGAATGTATCGGTTGCCGCCATTAATTTTTGCATAAGGAATCATTTCCATCAAGTCCATCTGCCACAAGTCATCAGCGCCAGAAGTTTTGTACGCTCGAGTTGCAAATTTCCGTTTCATTGGCTTATGCAAAGTATAGGCAGGCTGAGTTGCCAACCATTTTTTAACATCTGTCTTTGGAAATCTCTTTTGTAATCTTGATGCTCCGGCATAACCTGCAGGTTCAGAAGGGTCATAGTATACTTTAGCCAACTGACTTTCGTCTTTCTCTTTTACTATCTTTCTTTTGCCCATTAAAAAGTAGAGAAGGATAAGGAGTAATGCTACTATCGCTACTGCTACTGCTACTGCTGCTGCTTCCGCTACTGCTGCTGCTACTGCTGCTGCT
>DMPJ01000072.1:0-201 GCA_003456035.1 Planktothrix sp. UBA8402 | reverse complement strand
GTAAATACGCTATTACCCATGATGATGATTGTGTTTACCTGAGATGTTCTAATCTCTTTATAAGCGCACGCAATTTAGCTTGTTGCGGACGTTTCTTAAGCGGTCTTCTAGAGATCTTTTTATGTGATCTTTTCGGTTGCTGCTTCTTAGGTTGTTTTTTACGTGGTCGTTTGGGTTTACGATGAGGCTTTTTCAAAACAG
>DMPJ01000437.1:34336-34977 GCA_003456035.1 Planktothrix sp. UBA8402 | reverse complement strand
AACAATATCGCCTGTTTGAAAACCTTTAACACATTTCAGCATGGGAACATATCGAGATGGAAACCCAAACTTATCCGTCCGACACATTTGACGAGTGCCATGTCCTGTCGCTTTAATTAACAAAGGTTTATTTGTTAATACCAACAAAGATTCCACTTGTCCAACACAGGCAGCATCTAACCAGTGGGTTTTAGGAAGATTTAATCGAGTGCGATTGAATTTTGTTAAACCACCACTGCCAGTGGAAACAGGTAAGCCCGTTTCTTTGAGTCGATTAAACAATGTCCATCGCGTTGAATTGACTGCTGTAGCATCTTTGAGCGGACGTTGAGCTTGAGAACGAATCCGCTTCAAAACATCAGGTTTTTTAGCTAGAAATTGCTCAATACTCTGAGTCCCTTTCTTGATATTACACTTTTCACAAGCTAAACAGAGGATTTTCCACAGTTTTAGTAATAATAATTGTGAAAGGATACCTCCTGTAAACCCATGCTCTACCTTGATTTAAAAGTTTCCTGGCTACCGAGGGGTGGCAAGGACTTAAAGGTTGTTTGTTGGCATCAATAACTAGAACAGAATTTGACATTTCTATCACTCCTATTGCTAGGGTAAAGTTAGCTTCGCCAAGGTTTTAAGAGCTT
>DMPJ01000437.1:27021-34250 GCA_003456035.1 Planktothrix sp. UBA8402 | reverse complement strand
AGGGGTAATTCATGAATTACCCCTACTATTGATAGCGGTGATGCGTAAGTCCTGTTAATAAGACTTAGGCTGGTAAACTATCGGCTTCTTTCAAAGCCTCCACTGTATTTGTACTCAAATCAGTGGGGGTTGTTTACTCATCCATTAGTTCTTCGTAAAGAAGATCAAGTCCAATGAGGACTTTTTCACGATCGGAAAGATCCCCGATAATTTTCCGCACGGGTGGAGGTAAAATTTTAGACAGGGTAGGAGTAGCCAAAATCTTGTCTTCCTCAGCCAGTTGAGGATTTTTGAGAACATCAATCACTTTCAAGGCATAAACCCCTTGAAACTCCTGTTCTAAGATGTCTTTAAGGGTTTTTAAAGCTCGGACTGAGTTAGGAGTATTTCCGGCGACATAGAGTTTGAGAACATAGGTTTTTTGGAGAGGACTCATAGATTTTTAGGGGTTAATAGGATAACATCCACTTAGTCTGCGAGGGTGAGAATCTCTACACCTGTTTCTGTGACTGCAACGGTATGTTCAAATTGGGCGGAGAGTTTTTGATCCTTGGTAATGGCTGTCCAACCATCGTCTAGGACTTTGGCTTCCCAAGTACCTTCGTTAATCATGGGTTCGATGGTAAAGACCATCCCCGGACGTAGACGTTTTCCTTTTCCCCGTTTTCCATAGTGGGGAATTTGAGGGGCTGTATGAAATACCGTATTCACCCCATGACCGACAAAATCCCGGACGACGGAAAAGCCCTGAGCTTCGGCATATTCTTGAATGGCTGCCCCAATATCGCCCACCCGTCCATCGGGTTTAACGGCTTCAATTCCTCGCCTTAAACATTCTTCGGTGACTTCGACTAATTTTTTAGCTACGGTCGAAGGTGTACCGACAAAAAAGGTGCGAGAGACATCACCATAATAGCCGTCTAGGATGGGGGTAACATCGACATTGATAATATCCCCGTCTTTGAGAATCTGTTTGGCGTTGGGGATACCATGACAGATGACTTCATTCACGCTGGTACAGATTGATTTGGGGAATCCATGATAGCCCAATGGAGCACTGCGAGCGCCGTGTTCCTGCGTCCAGCTTTCGGCTTCATCGTTGAGTTCTAGGGTGCTCACCCCTGGTTTAATCATCAGTTCAAGATGATTTAACAGTTGCACCGCCAGACGTCCTGCTTGACGCATTTTTTCGATTTCTCGGCGGGATAAAAGAACAATTGTTTCACTGCCCATTTGTTTGTTAAAAATCTGGATGTGTCTCGCCAGTTATCAGGGTTTCTACCAAGGTATCATAAGAATAACCACAAATACTAATCAATATGGAAATGATAAATAATTTCCCCATTTGATTTTTGTTGGGATTTTCCATTTAACTCTTGAGCTTTTTGATCTAAAAATAATTTAGCTTCGAGTTGGGATAAATGGGTATATTTAGCTAATTTTTGGACACTAATTTCTCCTCCTTGAACTTTAACTAAATGCCAAAATATAGAACTAATCCGTCGAGAACGAGCTTGATTTTTTTGACGGCGTTCTTGATACCAGTCCCAGGCGACCCATCCTCCTATTCCCAAGGAGGGTAAACCTAAAATCAATCCGCCTAAAATAATACTGAGTCTACCATCGGCAGTTGAATTAGGACTGATTAATTCAGTTGCGATCGCTAATAAAGAACCCATTCCTACCGGAACTAATAAACTAGCTGTGATCACCTTCAGGAACTGCATTGTTTTTCCTCCCCACCGAGAGAGCGTGGAACAGAATCAAAGCCCCCATCACACCGGAGAGATGCAACATTAAGCACCTCCGGTTTGTGTTTCCTAATCCGTATTGCGTATAGCTTCAATTAAACGGGAATAGTAGAAGCTAGTACCGATCATGGTTTGTCGTTGAATAGAAAAACCATGATCACTAAAAATCTTGACAATATCTGATGAACGATGTTGGTAAGCACGAGTAGTTTTACTCGGCCCGGGAAATAATTCCCCAACTTTTTTGAGCATAGTTAATGCTAAAGTTTTGGGAGCAAAACTCAAAATTACCCGGGATTCTGCTAAGGAACAAAGATGAGAAATCATCTCCGGAATTTGAGCTTGGGGATAATGAATTAAAACATCCAAACAAATCACTGTATGATAGCGACCTTGTAGGGTTTCTAAATCTTGAGCCGTGAAGCTAAGTTTTTGGATCACGCTCAGGCGGTCTTTTGCCCGATCATAAGCTTCAGCCACCATTTTTTCAGAAATATCACTTCCGTATACTATGGCTCCGGCTTCTGCTAAAGGGATGCTCAAACTGCCTACACCACATCCAGCGTCACAAATGCTTAAACCCGGCAGGTTAGGATCGGCTTTTAACCACTTTAAGACTTGATCAACGGTTTGTTGATGTCCTTGACGGATATCGAGTTGAACTTTGTTAACTTGACCGTCACCGTAGATGCGTCTCCACCGATCAAATCCTGTGCTATTAAAATAATCCCGAACTACGGTTTTCTCGTCTGCTACACTCATGGTTTGTTTGAAATTAATTCCATCCAAACCTTATATTGTAAAGCATATACGAGAATAGAGGCAGTATTATTTCACCCTAACTTCGATGACTGTACCGTTGAAGTTGTAGTTTTTGCCGTCGAGTTCAACGGTAGTACCAACTTTGATTTTAATATTGCCTAAAACCGGGCCAGTTTCGGTGATTTGACCTTTTCCTTCTAAGGTTAAAAGCAAATTATTATTAAATAGATTATCAGCAGTGGGATCGGGAAGGGCTTTTAGTGTGCCATTTGGTTGAGTAACGGCGATAATTCTAGGTAAAAAATCTACATTATTCAGGGTAACCTGACCATAGGGTTGATTGCGAATAATTAAATTGGTTTTTTCTCCGGTTTTAAATAATTCTTTAGCGTTACGGCTTTTGAGTCCCACCACCAGAACATCTATAATCACAGGACGGGTAGTAACTCCGACTTGAGCCACCGAACCCGATGTCCCCGGATAGAAGAAAATCCCAAAAATTACCAGTAAAATCACTAAAGCTGCACCGAAATCGAGAATGCTAATTCTCCCAAAGAGACGACCTTGAGAATCTAAAATTTTCATAGAACAAATTCACGGTAAGTTTTACACAAGAAGATGGAACCTTGTTGATTGTCAAAAAACTGTATTACAGGGAAAAATTCAAGGAAACAGTGACAAACGGAACCAGATAAAATCGTGTGACCATAAAAAATTTTAAATCTAAAGGCGATCAGAAGCCAAAATAGAAGTTCATATTCTAGTTTGATCCCTAAAGATAACATTAATCTGGATTTTGTCTTCTACAATACCTCTGGCCCATAGCAGCCCAAAACCCAAAATTCAAAAATTGCCTTAAGGGTTGCCAGAATAGGAGTAAACGGCAAAATTAGGTAAGACATCCAGGGAAAATACCAATATGCTGGTAATAGAAGTGGGTGTTACCCCCTAGGTATCTCACCCCTGGCTTTGATTATTTGCCAAATTTCCATACAACCGAGTGCCAAACCTGATTCCACTCAGTATCAACCCCAATCAGCCCTCTATGTTTATTCCCTCAGTTCGTCAAGCCATCAACCGCCATCCCCTAACCACAACGCCGGAAACCTCTGTATCCGAGGTAATTTTGTTGATGAGTTCTACAGGTTCCAGTTCAATTTTTGTGATTGAACCTGTCGATATTAGTGATCAAAAACCAGCGATTGTCGGAATTTTTACAGAACGAGATATTATTCAGCTTAATTCCATTGGAGATCCTTTGCGGGGATTTCCGATTTCTCAAATTATGATTCGGTCATTTCTCACGGTTAGGGAATCGGAGATGAACGATATATTTACCATCTTATTGATATTGGAAAAACATCAAATTCAACAACTTCCTATTGTTGATGATTTAGGAAGATTAGTTGGGGTAATTAGTCCGAAAAATTTTCTTCAGTTATCTTTAAGAGATTCAGAAGCTAAAAAAATAGCCAGATCCTTAGCATCTATTCCTCAAGTAATTTCTAGTCAGGAATCATTCTCTAACTCGGATTTGGTTTTACCCCAACATCAACCAGCTTCCCAACAACTGCTTGATTACCTTTTTCTGCCCGATAATTTAATTAAATTAAATCAACTTGCTCCCCTAGAAACTTCTAAAATTGTGCAGGCATCTGGGGAAGCAACCCTACGAGAATTAACCGAATTAATGTTTGATTATGCTGTGGATGAAATTGTGATCACAGAAACATCTCCCCCCAATTCTAAGTTAAAAGGGGATCGGATTTCTCAAGCACAATCTGGGTGTAAATGGGTGGGAGTTGTGACTTGCCATGATATTATTTCAATACAGGCATTAGGGCTAAATTTAAAAACAGTTAAAGCTATTACGATTTGTAATACACCGCCTTTGATTTTGCGATCGCAGGTTTCCCTAAAAATGGCATTAAAGTTAATGCGTAAATATTATTATCAACTGCCGATAATTTTGGTAGATGATCAAAATAATCCGATCACAATAATTTCCCCGGAAACCATATTGCTGCAAGTTCTCCAACCCAAATCAATGCACAATACGTTATTAAGTTGGCAGGATCAATTTCAGGAAGTTTTAAAAGTAACTCAATCTGCCCCTAAGTCTTTACGATCTAATAATTTATCTGGCATTGATCAAACTGTAGAATCTTTAAAATCTTATCAAGAAGGTATTTATAATTGGAATTTAAAAACGAATGAAATTTGCTATTCTTCCCAATGGAAAGCCATGTTAGGATATCAAGAACATGAGATTAAAAATACCCTAGAAGAATGGTTAAGTCGGATTCATCCTCAAGATTTAAAGCGAGTTAAAGTTGCACTAAAAAATTATTTTGCCAAGAAAAATAATGAATATTTGACAGAATATCGTATCCGGTGTAAAGACGGTGAATATAAATCCGTACTGAATCGAAGTCAAGGATTTTGGAGTGAACAAGGGGAGCCCCTGCGCTTAATTGGATCTCAAATTGATTTAGGATCTTCAAACTTAGAAAAAACTCCATCTTTGCATGAAAATCATTCACTTGATGATCTAATTCAGAGCTTAAAATCAGTTGTTTTTAAAACTGATATTCAAGGAAATTGGATATTTTTAAATTCCGCTTGGACACAACTAACCGGATTAACCATAGAGAATAGCTTAGGGACATCATTTTTAAATTATATTTATTCTCAAGATCGGACAAAAGCCAGTCAATGGTTTGAATCATTAATGTTAGGTCGTCCCAAAACTGAACAACTAGAAGTCCGAATGCTAGTATTTAATATTAAAGAGAAAGAAAATCAGGGACAGCGTTCCCAACCTGCAACTCGTCGGATCTTAATTTCGGCTCAATTAAGTTTAGATGAACACCAGGAAATTCTAGGGATTTTAGGAACATNNCATTAAATGATATTACAGAACAGTTTAAAGAGTTAGATGAATTGAGAGAGCGAGAAAAATTAATTAATCAATTTTATCAAATTACTGTCAGCAATAATACCGATTTTCAAACTCGAATTAGTGAAATTTTGAGCCTGGGTTGTCATCGTTTGGGAATGGATATTGGCTTACTGGGAAGGGTTTTTGCGGATCGATATGAAGTGATTTCTTCCTATCTTTCTGATGATTTTCCCTATGGATTTGCTAAGGGAGATACCTTAGCAATTGAACAAACCTTTGAATCGGAAGCCTTAAAAACAGAAGAAGTTGTTTGTTTAGAATCCATTAAACAATCAAACTGGAAAGATCATCCCGCCTATCAAACTAGACGTTTAGAAGCATATATTGGAATCCGGGTAATTGTGGGAGGAAGGGTCTATGGAACTTTGAGTTTTATGAGTCGCAATTCCCGCGCTCCGTTTCAAGGATTGGATTTAGAAATTTTGAAATTAATGGCAAATTATGTGGGGAATGAAATTGCCAGGGATAACTCTCAAGAGATTCTTCAACAACAAAATCAACATTTATTGTTACTAAAAGAAATTACTCATAAAGTGCGTTCTAAATTAGACACTCAAGAAATTTTTCAAACCACAGCAACTCAAATCGGTAGAATTTTTGGAGTGAATCGCTGTTCAATTTATACTTATCGATCTGACCCTTATCCCCATTTATCTTGCGTAGCAGAATATTTGGAATCTGGTTATGATTCTACCCTAAATTTTGAAATTTCTGTAAGTTATAATCCCTATATTGAAAAACTTTTAGCTGAAGATCAAGCAATCGCTTCAGTTGATGTTTTTACCGAACCTTTATTAGAATCTTCTGCCCCTATGTGTCGGCGAATGGGGTTAAAATCTATGTTAGCTGTTCGTACTTCCTATCAAGAGGATGCCAACGGAATTATGATGCTACATCAATGCGATAAAATGCGGCAATGGATACCTGAAGAAATTGAATTTTTAGAAGATGTTGCTAATCAAGTCGGATTAACCTTAGCCCAGGCTAAACTATTAGAAGCAGAAGTTAAAAATCGTCAACAATTAGCCGAACAAAATAAAGCTTTAGAAGAAGCCAGATTAGCCGCAGAAGTCGCCAGTCGTTCTAAAAGTGAATTTCTAGCCACAATGAGCCACGAAATTCGCACTCCGATGAATGGCGTAATTGGGATGACAGGCTTGCTGCTGGATACCNNGATGAATGCTGTGATTGGAATGACCGGGTTACTATTGGATATGAATTTAACACCTGAACAGCAGGATTTTGTGGAAACTATTCGCACCAGTGGCGATGCTTTATTAACAATAATTAATGATATTTTAGATTTTTCTAAGATTGAATCTGGTAAACTAGATTTAGAAACAAATCCTTTTAAACTTCGAGATTGTTTAGAAGAATCGCTGGATTTACTCTCAGGAAAAGCCGCAGAAAAAAATCTGGAAATCGCTTATTTAATTGAACCCTCTACTCCACAAATTATCCNNATAACAAGACTACGCCAGGTTTTAGTCAATTTACTCAGTAATGCGGTTAAGTTTACAGCCACAGGAGAGGTGATTGTTTCGGTGAAAGCATCGGAGGTAAAAAATCTCCCTGTTGACTTTAATTCTACCCCGTTAATAGCCCATAAAATTTATGATATTCAGTTTGCAGTTAAGGATACCGGAATTGGTATTCCTGCTGATCGTATGGATCGTTTATTTAAAGCCTTTTCTCAGGTAGATGCTTCTACTACTCGTCAGTATGGAGGGACGGGTTTAGGATTAGCAATTAGT
>DMPJ01000437.1:20608-27015 GCA_003456035.1 Planktothrix sp. UBA8402 | reverse complement strand
TGAATCAAATTCTAAAACTGAAAATCAACCGTTAGTTTCCACGATGACTGGAAATCCTCCAGAGAATTTTATCGAGGCATTCGAGTTAGATACTGGTTCGACTTTTTACTTTACAATTCGGGTTGAAGCCATCCAAAAAGTTGAGGCGGATGAACTCTCTGGTTTCCTCGTTGGTAAGAGATTATTAATTGTTGAAAATCACGGAATTAATCAAACGGTTTTAATTCGACAAGCTAAATCTTGGGGGATGGTTCCTGTTTCTGTAAAAACTGGGCATGAAGCATTGAATGTGTTAAAAAATAATCCTGATTTTGATTTGATAATTTTAGGGATGAATTTAGCTGATATTGATGGAATTAATCTGGCAAAACGAATTCGAGATTGGGAACGTAGTCGCGCAGAAATCTTCCTAGATCAGAAACCTATCAATATTACTTTCTTTAATTATGTAGTTAATACTGATTTAGTTAAACAGGTAGAACATAGTAATATTAACTGTGCTGGTTTCATTAGTAAACCTCTGAAACAATCACAGTTTTATAATACTTTGGTTCAGATTTTAGGCCAGTCCCTAGAAGGTGCAATTAAAGATTATGGAAAATCTTTAGTATCATCAAATTTGTTAGCTGTTACCCCTTCTAGTAATTTAAAAATTTTGCTGGCGGAAGATCATGTCGTTAACCAAAAAGTTGCTATTCAAATGTTACAAAGACTGGGATATCGTGCTGATATTGCGGGGAATGGATTAGAGGTATTAGAAGCCTTAAATCGACAATATTATGATGTGATTTTGATGGATGTTCAAATGCCATTAATGGATGGTTTAGAAACCTCTCGTCGCATTTGTCAAGAATATCAAGATCGCCCTCATAAACCTTGGATTATTGCAATGACTGCTAATGCTATGCAAGGAGATCGAGAGATGTGTTTAACCGCCGGAATGGATGATTATATTACTAAACCTGTCCGTCGAGAAGAACTGGCAAAAGCTCTATCCGAATGTAAACCAATTCAGAATGGAAACGGCCATGAATCCTTAGAAAATTCATCGGATTTTGCTACTAATGGGCATTGTAATTATTCCTCTGAAGCTGAAGCCAATAATAACGGAAATTCAGCATTAGAAACAACGGTTAATCCTCCAGAATCTCCGGCTATTGATCAACAAGTATTAGAAAGTTTAAGGGAATATGATGATGAAGATGATCCCTTTGTTAATACATTAATTCAGGATTATTTAGCCGATACTCCCGAAAAAATTGCCCAAATTCAAGCGTCGATCAAAACTCAAGATATCCAAGGGTTAAAAGAGGCATCTCATACCCTAAAATCTAGTAGTGCTCAATTAGGTGCAATCACGTTTTCTGAGTTGTGCAAGGAGTTAGAATATATGGGAAGGGTGGGAATGGCGGCGGAAAATGGAACTAGGATTGAATGTTTTACATCGGGAATAGCCGCCACAGGTTTATCCAAGTTAGAAGCAGAATGGTTACGAGTCAAAGCATCTTTAGAACAAGAATTATCTAAGGAAACTATCAAAATAAATAATTAAGAATTGTTGATTTTTGATCTCTGACTATTGACGTTTTTGGATTAATTATTTATCATAAATAATGAGGAAATAATTAAATTTTAAGTATGATTCCTGTGATTTTGGCTGGTGGAAAAGGTGAACGGTTTTGGCCCCTGAGTCGGAAACATCGGCCTAAACAATTTTTAAGTTTAGATGGTAGTGGGATTAGTTTATTACAAGCAACAGCAGAACGGTTATTACCATTAACAGAAAGTTGGGATGGTTTATGGGTAGTAACTTCTGCCTTATTAGAGTCGGGAGTTCAAACTCAATTACCCCAATTACCACACCCGAATATTTTAGCAGAACCGGAAGGACGAGATACCGCCGCCGCCTTGACTTGGACAACATTAGAAGTGGCAAAACGTTATGGAGAAAATGCGGTTGTTGGCTTCTTTCCGGCGGATCATTGGATTGCGGAACCAGAGAAGTTTCGCCAAACTTTAAAGGCGGCAGAAGTATTAGCAAAAACCCAAGATGTGATTGTTACTTTAGGGGTAAAACCTACCTATCCCTCCACAGGATATGGTTATATTGAACAGGGGGAAGAAATTGGAATTTTTGATGGATTTACGGCTTATAAAGTGGCTCGTTTTACGGAAAAACCGAATCGAGAAACCGCAGAAAATTTTTTAGAAACCGGGAGATTTAGTTGGAATGGTGGAATTTTTGTGTTTCGTGTAGGAGTGGTTTTAGCAGAATTAAAAACTTATGTTCCTGAATTAGTTAGTGCGTTAGAAGCGAAGGGAAAACAGGCTTATTCTGAATTAAAAAAAATTAGTATTGATTATGCTTTAATGGAAAAAACCCAAAAAGCTTGTGTTTTACCCGTTGAATTTGGCTGGGATGATTTAGGGGATTGGAATGGGTTAGAACGATTATTAGGGGGAGATAAACCTAATGTGGAACTGGTTAAACACGTTGGTTTAGATACGAAAGGAACAATTTTATTTAGTTCTAGTGATGATGATGTGGTCGTAACTTTGGGGATTGAGGATTTAGTAATTGTTCGGGATGGAAATGTTACCTTGATTGCTAAAAAAGATCGAATTCAAGATATTAAACAGGTGTTAAAAACTTTGGGGGATGACCCAGAATTTCAGGGATTATTGTAATTAAAAGCAAAGGAACCACAAAGGCACTAAGACACGAAGAAAGAGAGAAGGATAGACTCTTTTCCTTGCTATATCCCTAAAGCTGAAGTTTTTATATATGATCAATTAAGCCACTGACCAGAGGTTAGAATCTAAGGAATTTGTTAAGGGTGGAACTTGTTCAATTATACCATATTGAGCAAGTTTTTCTGACATTTTTTGCCAACGGTTTGCCGAAATAGTACCGATTTGATCGGGGTTAATTCCCCAGGTAATATAATCAGAAATTAACTGTAAAGATTTGGTTTGATAATCTAAATTATAATATTCACTATCGGGTTTTATATAGAAATCAACCACAATTTTAGCCGTTTGATTAATATTATTTATTGCTAATTTCCATCCCGCAAAAGATGCTTTTAAAAACTGATTCACCCATTCAGGGTGATGGTCTAATAACTGTTGATGGGCAAAGATTACCTGTACATAGGCATCATATCCATAATCGCTAAATTTCAAAATATTAGGTTGGATTCCAGTTTTATCGCTAAAACCAATGGGTTCATCCACACTATAACATTGAACTGCTGCTAATTCTCCACTTTGTAATCGCTCATATTTATCTTGATAGGAAATCGGGACAATTTTAATGTCTTGGGGTGATAAACCATTGGTATTAATTACTAATTCCATGACTTTTTTTGTATTTCCATGAATTCCGATTTTTTGTCCGACCAAATCATACAGGGAATGGATATTTTTTTCGGGAATAGACATTAACCCCAAAGGGGATGCTTGAAACATGGTAGCGATCGCTTTAATCGGATATCCTTTCACTTGGGCGGCTAAAATGGCATCCTGTTCGCCACATCCTAATATTAAGGGATTTTCTGCCATTTGTTCAAAGACACTTGGATCTGAATTTACGGGTAGAATCTCAACATTTAATCCTCTTTGTTTATACAATCCATAATAATCTGCTAATAATAACCCCGCAAATTGAACATTATATTTCCAGTCCAACTGCATAATTAAATGTGGGGTTTGGGTTGGGATAATATCAATAATAGATGTTGAATTTTTCCCTAAAAGAGCAAGTCCCAAACCACCGCAATATTTTACAAAATCTCGACGCGAAATCAATTCTATTTCCGGTTTATTCATAGATTTAATGGTTAATTTTGGGCGCACGACCGATTAAACCTGTCATTAATCGTAATGCTAAATAGCGCAAAATTTGCACTTTTGTTAATACCCATAATCCTAGGCGACGTAAACTAACTTTTGGAGTCCAATTTCCTGAGAAAGTTCTATCTAAGAAATCCGTTAATCCTAAAACGATTAAATTCTCTTTTTGTCGCCAACTTTCATAACGTTTTAACACCCGTTTTTGCCCAATATCTTCACCTGTTTGAGTCGCTATTTTTAACACTTCTGTCAACGCTCCCGCATCTCTAATCCCCATATTTAAACCCTGTCCCCCAACGGGATGACAACAATGGGCGGCATCTCCTACTAATGCTAATCGGTGTTGAATATAGCGATCGCTCTGCATTAATTGTACTGGATAAACATAGCGATCGCTCAATAATTCCAACTTTCCTAATAATCCTCCGGTGCGATATTCTAATAACTTTAAAAACTCAGTTTCATCTAACTCTTTTAAAGCCTGGGCTTCGGCATGGGGAGCCGTCCAAACCACTTGACAGCGATTTCCGGGTAAGGGTAAAACCCCCATCGGGCCGCTCGGCCAAAACCGTTCAAAGGCAATATTTTGATGGGATTTTTCGGTTTTAATTGTCATTGCAATACAAGATTGCCAATATTTCCAACCGTGAGTTTTAATTCCCGCTTCTTCTCTGAGTCGAGATTTAGAACCATCCGCCGCTACAACAATTTTACCACAAAAAGTGTTAATATTACCCTGATTTTCGATTTCAACTTCTACAAAATCGGGATGGTAATTAACATTTTTCAAACTAGCCGGACATTGCCAAGAAATATTCGGACAATGTTCTAAAAATTCATACATTGCCGATAAAATGATCCCATGTTCACCGACATATCCCAATTGATCAGTTCCTAAATCTTTAGACAGAAATTCCACTACCCTAGGATAATCAGAATCACTTAAATTAATCTGATCAAAGGTAGTAATTTTTGCTAAGATTTCATCCCAAACCCCAATTTCTTTGAGGATACGTCCCGTTTGTAAGGTTAAAGCATAGGCTTGTTTTTTGCTAATAGCAACTTCTGGCTGTTGGGATTCAACTATTGTTATTTTCAACCCCGAATCTTTCAACCCACAGGCTAAAGTTGCCCCAACAATTCCACCCCCAACAATAACGATATCATAATCGATCTTTGGTTTTGATAAATCGACGACGGAAGATTCAGTTTGTGAATGTGACTGCACCAGCATTGTGTTCTATGACTGTATTTATAATTTGGACTAGATCTATTCTTACACAGTTTTGGGTTAAGTTTCAAGGTTTTGTGCTGATCAATAGATGACTTAAGAATCAAGATCGGTCACAATAGAGGAGGTAAAGCCTTAATCAGTGTAAGTATGACATTATTATTAGCTGGAGATATTGGGGGAACAAAAACGATTTTGCGCTTGGTGGATGGGACGGCTATTGTGGAAGGAAGCCAAATGCAAGAGCGATTAGAAACCCTCTATGAGTCTCGTTATTTGAGTGGGGATTATCCTGATTTAGTTCCGATTGTAAAAAGATTTTTGCAGGAAGCAAGGGAACAATTGGGTGAGTATTTGCATCCAGAAAAAGCCTGTTTTGCTATTGCTGGGCCAGTGGTTAATCAAACTGCAAAATTAACGAATTTGCCTTGGTGCTTAGATGCTAAACATTTGGGGTCAGAATTAGCTATTTCTCAGGTGGCTTTAATTAATGATTTTGAAGCGGTAGGATATGGGGTTACGGGTTTACAAGCAAGTGATGTTTTAATATTACAAAAAGGACAGCATCAAGGAGGTTCTCCGATGGGAATAATTGGCGCGGGAACGGGTTTAGGACAAGGTTTTGTTATACCTTTAGTTAATGGAATTAAAGTCTATCCCTGTGAAGGAGGTCATACAGATTTTGCTCCTCGTTCGGAGTTAGAATTTCAGTTAATGAAGTATTTATTAGCGAAACATAATATTGATCGGGTGTCTGTAGAAAGGGTGGTATCGGGGCCGGGAATTGTGGCAATTTATCAGTTTTTACGCGATCGCAATATTGCTAAAGAATCTCCAGAAATTGCTGAAATTGTTCAGGAATGGGAGCATCAAATTGGCTTAACAGAAGTTACTATTGATCCGGCGGCGGCTATTTCTCAAGCTGCTTTGGAAAAACGGGATAATTTATCGGAACAAACCATGCAGATTTTTGTGGAGTCCTATGGGGCGGAAGCGGGAAATTTAGCGTTAAAACTATTACCTTATAGCGGGTTATATATTGCTGGGGGAATTGCTCCTAAGATTTTACCGTTATTAGAAACTCCTGAATTTATGCAGGCTTTTTCTAATAAGGGCAGAATGAAACCAATATTAGCAAAAGTTCCGGTTTATGTGGTGTTAAATCCCCAAGTTGGATTAATTGGGGCGGCGATTTGTGCGGCGATTTTTTAATCTTTAATTCAATAAAGATTGAATGTAAAATTAGCGAGCAGTGAATTAAAGAGTTAGCGAGCGAATTAAGGAGTTAGCGAGCGAATTAAGGAGTTAGCGAGTGAATTAA
>DMPJ01000437.1:19189-20546 GCA_003456035.1 Planktothrix sp. UBA8402 | reverse complement strand
ACGCTCGCACTGCTTTTTTTATGAATTAAACCACACTTATGGGACGCTGTTCTAAGGAAAGTTCAAAGCGTTCTCCAGGTTGGGGGTTTAGTACCCGGGTAGATAGATTTTCTTTGGCTAACATAGAACGAAAATCTTCTAAATTACCACTAGCTTTTAATAATGATACTAACAACCCTTCATAGACCACATCCCCGGCTCCTGCTGTGGGTAACATCACCTGGGGACTGACTAATTTTGCTAAATCTAAGGCGGTTTTTTGTCCGCGAATAATTGGCCCAATTAAGGGTAAACTAATATCAATTAAAGGGGTAATAACTACATCAATGGGAGCCATTTCTTTTAACAAAGAATTATGATATCCATGAGGTTCATAATAAATAGTATTTCCTGTGATTAATTCTTTTAAAACATAGGCATTTTCAATGGTTGTTGGGCCGATGGGAGAACCAGGAAGGGATTTAATTTCAACCTGATTTTCTAAACAATAGGTGGCTCCATGTTCTAAAGCTCTAACTTGAGTATATCCTAACTCTTGAACAAGTTTTGCCGCACTAGGAGAACCGACAACTGGGATATTTTTATTTAGTTGTTTTAAGGTTTCAGGATGGGCATGATCTTCTAATCCCTGAGATAATAAAATTAAGTCGATATTTTCGGGAATGGGTCGGGGTTTTTGTCTTTCCCCCTTAAATAACCAATTCTGATTTCCAAAGGTCAATGCACCGACTAACCAAGGGTCAATCAGAATTTGTTTTCCGCCTATTTCTAATAACCAAGAATTACTATCTAGCCAGGTAAAATACATAGAGGTTCAGATCACTAATATTGACGTAATACTTTAACTAAGTGGGCTAATTCGGGGAGGATAAGTTTTTCCATTGCTAATTTTACCGCCGGAGAAGATCCAGGAACCGAAAAGACTAATTTACCTTGACAAACCCCAGCAATAGCCCGGGAAGCGATCGCTCTTGATCCTATTTCATTATAACTCAAAGCTCTAAAAATTTCCCCAAATCCGGGTAAAGTTTTTTCTAATAATTTTTCCAGAGCATCATAGGTAGTATCTCGCGGTGAAATTCCGGTTCCTCCATGAAAAATACAAGCATCTAGTTCGGGAATTTGACATAGTTTTTTCAATAGTTTTATAATCTCTTTCGGTTCATCTTTAACAATTTGATAATCGAGAATTGGATAACTTAGATTCTGTAAGAATTGGTGAATGAGTTGACCACTTTTATCGGTTTCTGGGGTGCGAGTGTCACTAACAGTAATTACAGCACAATTAACCTGAAATTCTGAAGTATCGGGATGGGGAACTGCTGAAGTCATAAGGAATTACGAATTAAAAATTACG
>DMPJ01000437.1:5180-19172 GCA_003456035.1 Planktothrix sp. UBA8402 | reverse complement strand
GACGCGCCATGGCGCGTCTCTACACTGATGACTGAATTAGGATTTACTAAATTCTAATCCATTAGCTTCTGCATAACGTTCCATAAACAACATGAAACGCTCCCATTCTTCAGGAGATTTCATTAAATGAATCGCCTCGATTTCCGTAGGTTTTCCATTGACAAACTTAGCGTTAACCTCGCGGGTAATGATTTCCCCATCATCATCAATCATATACATTCCTGTGATGTCTTCGGTGGCATCATCTGCTAAGGCTTTAGGATTGAGAAAATAAAATTTTGCTGTCCCTTGACTCCCATCTCGTGAACGAGTTAGGCGAACGTCAGGAATTACATCTTCATCAATACCTATTGAAAACTGAATTTTAGCTACCATATTGTCTTGTTAATCCTTTCTCGTTTAAAAGTTAACATCCTATTATCTCATAATATGGCAATGAAGTACAGCATCAATATATTATCTCCTNNGACAGCATCAATATATTATCTTCCAAAATAGACAATAGCACGAGATAATCCTGAACTTTGTAGGTAAGTTTCCCATTCTTTAGCTAATTGTTGATTAGCAAAGGGCCCCACAGCAACAAAAGGATTAGTAGTTGCTTGTTGCATCTGAACACTTTGGGAAGGAACACCCAAAGCTACTATATTTTCAGCCACAGAAACCAGTTGATTTCTTTGACTAGGAATTAAGATAAAATAACCATCAGTATTCCCTAATCCCAAATTAGAATTAGGAAAAGCTGGTAAGGTATTCGGAAGATTGGGAATAGTAGCTAAAAACGCTTGTAATTGTGCTGTACTGTTAATAATTGTGGAAGAAATTCCTGCTAAAGCTAACTTTTGTCGAAGTTGGTCAGCATTAGATTGATTCACAAAACTTCCCGCTTGAATAATCAATTGTCCTTGATAGGTGGATGTGATTGCATTGGGAGAAATTTGGCGCACTGCACTTAAAGAAGCAGTTGTTGGACTAACATAAACTTGATATAACCCTAAGTCCGTTGTGATTGGAATTTGACCCGATGGAATCGAAGTTCTGATCAGTTTAATATCCGTTTGGTCGGGAGGAATTACCATCGGGTTAACTGGAATTGGATTATTAAAATCTTCTCCAGATTTGAAGTTAATAATTTCTCCTTTAACCCCTTGTCTTTTTAAGTCTTCAATTAATTTTTGAGCCTCACTTTGATTAAAATAAATTCCCAGATCAATAATGCTACGATTAANNGGTTGGATCATGGCTCCGGGCTGAATTTGCTGGACTACTTCTAATAATAAAGGACTCTCGCCATTGACATAAACTCCATAGCGTTGTTCGGCTAAAACCGGGGAAACCATTACCCCATATCCCCCCAATAGCACGAGGCTAGAAAATAGGGGTATTTTCCAAATAAATTTTGTCAGCAGATTTGTTTTTTTCTGTATTACAATAGAATAGACTGACATTTTAGCGTCCTCCCGTTTGGAGTAGGTTAGGTTGATATTGGCAGCTTTTGCTAGTTCAGAGTAATCAAAACTGGCAGATCGGTCAAGATTAAAGTTAAGTTAGTTGATCAAAATTAGCAAGTTATTCTGATGTGATCATGAGCAAAGTTGTTGTAGGTCTTTCTGGTGGAGTCGATAGTTCCACAGCCGCCGCCTTGCTACAGCACCAAGGGTATCAGGTGGTGGGCTTAACCCTTTGGTTGATGAAGGGAAAAGGACAATGCTGTTCTGAAGGAATGGTGGATGCGGCTTACATTTGTGAACAATTAGGAATTCCTCATCATATTGTTGATAGTCGCGAGTTATTTCAAACTTATATTATAGACTATCTCGTTGATGGTTATAGTTCTGGAATTACGCCCTTACCCTGTTCTCAATGTAATCGCACGGTGAAATTTGGCCCGATGTTAAGTTATGCCCGGGAACAGTTAGGAATTGATCGGATTGCCACGGGTCATTATGCTAGAATTGATTATGATGAAAATGGCGATCGCTATCAATTAAAACGAGCCGCAGATCGCAATAAAGATCAGTCTTATTTTTTATATGACTTAACCCAAGATTTACTCGCCGGAACCCTATTTCCCTTGGGAGAAGTGTTAAAAACCGAAACTCGCCAAATCGCTAATCAATATGAGTTAAAAACCGCCGAAAAACCCGAAAGTCAAGATTTATGTTTAGTGGAAGCAAATGGTTCCATGCAGGCTTTTTTAGATAAATATATTACGGGTAAAAAAGGTGATATTATAGATACAAATGGGCAAGTTTTAGGACAACATAATGGCATTCATCATTATACCATTGGACAACGAAAAGGATTAGGAATTTCTGCCCCGAATCCCTTATATGTTGTCGGAATTGATCCGGGTCGAAATCAAGTGATTGTTGGGGATAGAGAGAGTGCGGTACAAACAGAATGTACAATTAAAAGAGTGAATTGGGTGTCTATTTCCCCACCGAATAACCCGATTCGTGCCCAAGTACAAATCCGCTATCGGTCGCCACCCCAACCTGTTACCGTGATTCCGATTAATCCCCCAGAAGGAGCAGAAATTGATCCCAAAATTGGTTCCGGCGTTAAACTTATTTTTGATCAACCTATCTTTGGAATTACTCCCGGTCAAGCAGCAGTTTGGTATGACGGAGATTTGGTCTTAGGAGGGGGAATTATTGATATTCAAAAATGAGTTTTAACGAAACGATGACAAATTGGGGTTTATTTGTGTTAAAAAATGCAGTAACAGGGAATAGGGAATAGGCAATGGGCAATAGGAAGAAATAGGGATTACCCATAAACAGGGAATAGGGAATAGGCAATGGGCAATAGGAAGAAATAGGGATTACCCATTACCCATAACCCATAACCCATAACCCATAACCCATTACCCATTACCCATTACCCATAACCCATTACCCATGCCGATCTAAATCCCCTAAACTTAAAGGAAAATAGAGGAACTGTGACCCAAACTTTAACCCAGTCTAATGCAATTCGTAATGTTCATCGCACAGTTCAGGATAACGGGATTGTGTTGCTAGTAACAGAAAATCCCGCCGCTGATATTATTGCAACTCGTCTATTTCTAAGAACCGGAAGTCGCTGGGAACCCAAGGAAAAAGCCGGACTATCCCATCTGTTATCGGCGGTATTAACCAAAGGAACAGACCATCTTTCCTCCCTGGAAATTGCCGAACAAGTGGAATCAGTAGGGGCTAAATTAAGCGCGGACACCTCAACGGATTATTTTTTACTAAGTCTAAAAACCGTTGCTTCCGATTTTGAAGATATTTTAAGTTTAACTGGTCAATTATTACGTTCTCCCTCCTTTCCCGAAGCAGAAATCGAACTAGAACGTCGCATCACCATTCAAGGAATTCGGTCACAACGGGAACAACCATTTTCCGTCGCCTTTGAACAACTGCGACAACAGATGTATCAACATCACCCCTACGCCCTATCTACCCTGGGAACCGAAGCCAGCGTTTCCCAACTCAGCCGCGCCGACCTGCAAGAATTCCATCAAACCTATTTTCGTCCCGATAACTTAATTATCTCCATCGCCGGACGCATTACTCCAGAGGAGGCGGCCGAACAAATTCAACGGGTATTTGGCGACTGGACAGCCCCCCAAACCCCCTTACCGACCTTATCCCTACCCACCCTAACCTCAATACCCCAAAACGCCATTACCCCCCAGGAAACGCAACAATCCGTTGTCATGTTGGGCTATTTAACCAGTTGTGTCAACCATGAGGACTATTCGGCGTTAAAAGTCTTAAATACCTATCTGGGAAATGGCTTATCTAGTCGATTATTTGTGGAATTGCGAGAAAAACGGGGTTTAGCCTACGATGTATCGGCTTTTTTCCCCACCCGTCTCGACCAGTCTCAATTTGTTGTCTATATGGGTACGGCGCCGGAAAATACCGAAATTGCCATTGATGGGTTACGCACCGAAGTCGAACGTCTGGTCAATCTTCCCCTAACGCCCGATGAGTTACAAGTGTCTAAAAATAAACTTTTAGGTCAATATGCTCTCGGAAAACAAACCAACTCCCAACTGGCGCAAATTTATGGCTGGGATGAGTGTTTAGGGTTAGGGATTGAATTTGATACGGAATTTCAGACTAATATTGCGGCGGTGACTTCCGCCGAAACCCTGCGGGTCGCTAAACACTATTTTATTGAACCCTATCTTTCCGTCGTTGGCCCGGAAGCCTTTGTTAATTCCTTTTCTGTTTCCCAGTCCTAGAGGTTTTTTTAGGCTTTGAAAATCAGGGGGTNNTTATCGAAAAATTGGGTCTAAAACCTATAACTTCTAGGACGGTTTTATATTAGAATTTAGAAGGTGATATCAAGTTTACTATGATTCCGATAACACCATCCTAAAATTATTCCTAAAATGGATAATTTAATCATTTCTAGGGTAAAATAACTCAAGTGGAGTTGGTTCATACCATCGGGAATTGTAGTCAAACCGCTAAATAGATTTAGGTCAATTCCTAATGCACTCATTTGAGGTGTCAGAATATAGGTGTAAATCATTGCAATCCCTAACAAAAATAAGGATAATCCGGTTAGTGTCCGCAGGCGATTACTAAATTTTTCAGGAAGATTAATTGCTAAGGCAATTAAACCTGTTAAACCAACTGCTGCACAAACCAACTCAACACGGTTAAATACTGAAAAAATCAGAGTTCCCACCGAAGCAAATCCTGTTTGTTCCATCATGCCAGAAATATACATGGTTGGCATAATTACAAAGTCAAGAATTAAACTTCCTCCCATCCATAACCCTAGGGTTGCTAACACCATCGTCAGCCAGCGTATGGGATGATATTCTAGTTTAGAAACTGTAGCCATAGTAATAATTACCTTGTAGATATATAATTGCTGTCTTGATTTTTTATTTTAGCGAATATTTCTAGGATAGAATGTGAAGTATTTTGTATAATAAAACTTTACAAAAAAATACAAATCTTTAAGTATTTGTGATTAAACTGGGTAGAAACCGGGTTTTTGATTTAAAAACCCGGTTTCTCGATTGTAAAAATTGTTACTTCCAGATGGGATGGTAAGATGGCTTGAATTTTTGCTAAAATTAACCTAGACACAATCAACAATAATAAAAAGGACAAAGGACTCAAGTGAAAGCAGTTATTTTGTTATCCGGTGGTTTAGATTCATCAACGGTTTTATACCAAGCTAAAGCGGATGGATGTGAATGTTACGCAATTTCCTTTGATTATCAACAGCGACATCGTAATGAACTCGAATCGGCGCGACAAATTGCCGAATCTGCGGGAGTAGTAGAACATCAAATTGTGAGTTTTGATCTGAGCTTATGGGGAGGTTCTGCTTTAACAGATAATCGCCTAGATTTACCCCAAAATAGAACAATAGAAAAAATGGACGAAAGTATTCCCATTACTTACGTTCCGGCTCGAAATACTATATTTTTAAGTTTTGCTTTAGCCTATGCAGAAACAATCGCAGCCAGCAAAATTTATCTAGGAGTAAATGCCTTAGATTATTCGGGGTATCCCGATTGTCGTGAGCCTTTTGTCAAANNGTGTCGTCCCGATTATATTCAAGCCATGGAAGAAGTATTTAGATTGGGAACAAAACAAGGTCGAGAAGGTGATCCAATTACGATTGAATCTCCACTGATTCATTTAAAAAAAACCGAGATTATCAAACTAGGAAATCGTTTAGGAGTTCCTTGGGGGTTAACTTGGTCTTGTTATGCGGGAGAGGAAAAAGCCTGCGGTATTTGTGATTCCTGTCGTTTACGATTAACTGCCTTTGCTGAATTAGAATTAACTGATCCGATTTCCTATATTGATCGTTAAATTGATCAAAAAAATAGTAGGGTTTTTAACTCCTACTATACTGTTGATTTTAACTCCTCTAATCAACTATTTTAACTTGCCCTGTACTTAAGGCTTTCTGGAGAGTATAGACTAAGTGTTTTTCCTGTTCATCAAGTTGGCGTAATAACCAATACCTGATGGCATATCGCTCTTGGCGACTGATACATTCATTCTTGAGAATTTTCTCGATTATTTGCTTAAAACTCAAGCTGGAATGGGATAAAGATTCAGACATAAAGATATGGAAAGGTAAGGGATTAAGTAGTTTGAATATATGTGTTCAACTTAGTCTATTTAATGGTTTCTGTGCTATTCTGGATGTGATTATTCTCATGGTTAATCAGTGAGATAGATCACAGCCAGATGACATTAGGCTCAATTCCGTATTATTACGGAGCAACTATAGTGATTTTTGTTTTAACATTCTGGTTTGCTCAAAACCCTAGGGATTCTCGTATATTTGAACAGATTAAAGGGTAAAATCTTTCTGTTACCTGTTTTTGATTCAAGGAGACTCCATTGAAAAAGATATTATCAGTCATTATTTTAAGTTTTATATTGTTAACATTCCTTTTGAATCAACCTGCATTAGCAGAAGCGGTTTTAAGTGGGTCTACAATTTTTTCCAACTCCTGTGCAGCTTGCCATATTAACGGAAATAACGTAGTAGTTGCCAGTAAAACTCTAAAAAAAGAAGCCTTAATTAAATACTTAAAAGGATATGAAAAAAATCCTCTAGCCGCAATTATTAATCAAGTCGCAAATGGTAAAAACGCCATGCCTGCTTTTAAAAGTCGGTTAACTGCTAGAGAAATTACAACCGTTGCCGCCTATGTTCTTGAACAATCTGAAAAAAGATGGTCGCCATTAGAATAAATTGGCTTTGATCATAATATTATTTGATCAAATTTCCCTGTTCAACTCAAATATCTGTTATCTTAGATATCAAAACTCTACTAAACAGTTTGTGAGTCATGAACCTCTGGAAATCTCAGAGTTGCCTGGTTTCACACCGCACTTCCGTCAGTCAAATTTGTATCAAAAAACTCAATGTTTACACAAGTGCATTTGACAGAGCGACACCATCATATCCTTTGGGCAACAATTCGTCACTATATTGCGACGGCCGAACCCGTTGGCTCTAAGGCTTTGGTGGAGGAATACAACCTCAAAGTCAGCCCCGCCACCATCCGTAATGGTATGGGGGTCTTAGAGCGAGCCGGACTCCTGTATCAGCCCCATACCTCCGCCGGACGCATTCCCTCGGACTCTGGCTATCGAATTTATGTCGATAAATTGATTACTCCCTCAGAAACTTTTGCGGATGAAGTGCTGCAACTTTTACGCGAACAACTGAATTTTAAAAACTGTAGTTTGGAAGCAATTCTGCGGGGTGCGGCGCAAATTTTATCGACTTTGAGTGGGTATATTACTTTAGTTACACTTCCAAAAACCGTCACTACCCGGTTACGACATTTGCATTTGGTTTCTATAGAACCCGTCAAAATCATGTTAGTGGTGGTGACAGACTCCTATCAAACTCAGTCCAGTTTAATTGACTTATCTCCGGCGAATTCTCTCTCGGATTCTGAAGCAATGGGAGTTAATCTTTTACCCGAAGATCAAGAGGTTTTAGAACAGGAATTACAACTGCTTTCTAATTTTTTAAATGCTCAACTCAGGGGTAAATCTATTTCTGAACTTTCGATTTTAGATTGGAGTGAATTAGATCGGGAATTTCAGTGCTATTCTGACTTTTTAAGAAAGTTATTAACGGATTTAAGTTTTCGCAGCCAAACCCCAGAATATACTCGAATTTTAATTAGTGGCATTGCTGAAGTTTTGCATTTACCTGAATTTTCTCAATTGCAACAGGTGAAAACTTTGATGCACTTATTAGAAGAAGAACAGGAACAATTGTGGCCGTTAATTTTTGCCAATCCTAAACAACAACAACGGGTTACAGTTCGCATTGGGTCGGAAAATCCCTTAGCACCAATTCAAGGCTGTACCCTGGTTTCTGCTCAATATCGACGGGATAATATTCCGGTCGGAAGTGTGGGAATTTTAGGCCCGACTCGGATGATGTATGAAAATGCGATCGCCGTGGTTGAAGCCGCCGCCGATTATCTATCTGAAGCACTTAGTTAATCCTTAATTATTGGATTTATGGTCGGTTTAGAACCCTTAAAAAATAGCTTATCTTCCTTTGTTCATCTTCTCGGATTTTGCTTAGAAGCAATTTCGGCTTTTTGTGTATTATTGGGATTAATTAGTACCTTAAAAATAGCCCTAGCAAGTTTCCGCCGTCGGCAAGTTTTTCCGTTTATAGAATTACGTCTCAACTTTGGAAGCTGGTTAGCTTTAGCCTTAGAATTTCAGTTGGGTGCGGATATTCTGTTCACAACCGTTACACCTTCTTTTATTGCATTAGGTCAGTTAGCTGCTATTGCTATAATTCGGACGTTTTTAAACTATTTCTTGAATAAAGAATTAGAAATGGAAACCAACTTTCAAAATAAATTAAAGGAGCAATCTTCTCTTGATCAGTTATAGAATATGACGGCAAATTCTGATATTTTAAGACTAGCAGAAATAGCAATTACTGAGTTTGAAAATTCCAAAATTTCCGGGGTTTGGACGGGATTAGATCAACAACAAATTATTGCAGAATTGCGATCGCGTCTGGTTAATCCTTTTAATATTAATCAAGGCACTCAACCCTTTTGTGGCCCGGCCGCAATTATTTTTGAACTGATTAGAAAAAATCCCCTTGCTTATATTCAACTCTGTCGTAATTTGTTTCAAATTGGAGGATTTCATACCCAAACTAATCGCTGGATTTCTCCGCATCTAAGGTTACAAGAAAGTCCTTTAAATTTACCAATTTCTCAAATAGATTGGATGGTATTATCCACCCTTAGAGAGTCGGAAAATATGATTTTTTCTGTAGATCCTAATACACCTCAACTATTAAGAAACCTAGCCGGAATTACCAAAACCTGGGAAATGGCAGGATGGATTAAAGAAATTTTAGGCTATCAAACCGTTAATTATAGAAATGCCTATTTATTTGGGGATTTAGAAGCAATTGAAACTGCAAATCAGATGATTAAATCCGGTGGTGTTGCCTTTGCCTTAATTAATGATGTTGGTTTACTGATGAATCAATCCTCAGTTTTCCCCTATCCTAATCATTGGGTGGCATTATTAGGCGAATTAGAGATTAATCAAAACAGTAATTTGATTCATTTTAGTGTTTATACTTGGGGAAAAGAAATGCAAATTACTGTTAATTTTGAAATCTTTAAAACCCATTTTTGGGAAGTAGTAACCGGAATTTAAAGTTAAATTTAATTAACTTCAATATCACCAATTAATGAATTTGTAATAATTCGTTTTATCCCCAAATTAACTAACTTTTTAAAATCCTCTAAATCATCCACCGTCCAAACCACAATATCTACTCCCTGATTTCGACTTTGGGCAACTATTTCTGGATGCTCTAAAACCACAGGATAATCTATTGTTAAAATAGCATTTCCTTGATTAATTGCTGTTTGTAATTGTTGATCAAATTGCTGAAAATCAATTAAAAAATATCCCAAGGTGATTTCGGGACAATAATCCCGAATTTGATCTAAAAATTCTTGATTAAAGGAAGTCATAATCGACTTATTAATCAGGTTATTATTAATTAATAAATCTCCTAACTGTTTGATTTCTAAGTCTGACCATTGATGATCGGGTTTAACATCAAAATATAAAAAATCCTTGACTTCTTGAAAAGTTGCGATCGCATTTTCTAAAGTCGGAATACTTTCCCCAGCAAATCTTTCCGCAAACCATCCTCCCGCATCTAACTCTTTTAATTCAGCAACGGTTTTTTCAGAAACTTTACCCGATATTCCCGTAATTCGGTTTAACTCTTGATCATGAAAAATCACCGGAATTCCATCAGCAGAAATTTGTAGATCAAATTCCAGAGAATTTGCCCCCTGTTGCAAAGCAGCATTAAACCCGACCAGGGTATTTTCAGGCGCCATCACCGAAAAACCTCGATGGGCAATAATTTCTAAATCCACAATTTTACCTCTATTTTGACTATAATCATTTTACCATAATTTGACTATTTAAAAACCTTTCAACTGTTTGATTAAAATGTTCAGCTTCGACTAGAAATGACCAATGATTTCCCGCCACACGCTGAATTTCTAACTGAGTTAAATACTGTTTATAGGGTTTTAATTGCCATTCCATCCGATTTACGCCTTTTTCTGGTTGAATTAATAACGTAGGAATATCAATATTTTCTGTTAAACCAGGAACTTCCATCACCTGTTCAAAAATTTCATTTCTAGCTGGAATTTCAAATTTACTTCCCCAACTTCCATCGGGTTTTTCTTCCATTCCCGATCTAAATAATTCCTGTTGTAAATCACTCCATCCCGAAAATTGAGCTAATTGTTTAGCCAGATTTTCCGCCTGTTCAAAACTCGTAAATGGCCCAATTAATTTTAAGCAATCTAACTGACGATATAGAATTGGTAGAGTTAATTTAAACAAACCCGGAAGTTTCATAATAAAAATCGGATCAACTAAGATCAGACTATTAAACCTTTGTGCNNTTTGTGGATTTTGTTTTGCCCAAATTGCAGCCATTTTCCCTGTCCAAAAATGTCCTAAAATATGAGCTTTTGACCAATTTAGATGCTCCATTAATATTTCTAAATCTTCAATAACTTCAGTAAATGTATATCCGCGATCGGGTTTACTACTTTCTCCATGTCCTCGCATATCTGGTGCTATAATATGATAGCGATCGCTTAATTTCTCTCCTAATTGTTTCCAGACTAACGCCTGATCCGCTAACCCATGTAATAACAAAATATTGGTATCCGAGGAACTTTTAATATTAGAATTCCATTCTAAATAAGATAGATTAATTTTTGATAACGATAAATTCTTTCTAACACAACTCATGATTTTATCCTCTTGAAATAATTAATCAGTTAACTGGAAATAGTACAATCTCCGTCGAGATTATAATATTTTATTATAAAGGTTTATGAAACAGCATCGGTGTCAAATTAAAGCTAAAACTAAGCTATAAAACTGCAAGTTAGTTAATTTTTATGATTAAGTTGACACTGATGGTAAAATATTCACCCAAACCCCTATAATATTAAGTTAAAAATATGAGATAATAATACTCATCTCATATTCAGTTAATTTTGTCAAATTTGGAAATGTGTTATGGAAGCATCTACAGACTGGCAACAGGTTAAAGCATCTTTTAAGAAAATTTGGGGTTATGATGATTTTCGACCGCCCCAAGGGGAAATTATTAAGAGCTTATTAGATAAAAAAGATGCTTTAATTGTCATGCCAACCGGAGGCGGAAAATCCATCTGTTTTCAACTTCCAGCACTATTACAAACCGGATTAACTTTAATTATATCTCCTTTAGTGGCATTAATGGAAAATCAGGTGCAGGAACTTCAAGATTTGCAACTTCCCGCCGCCTTAATTCATAGTCAATTAATGCCCCAACAACGACGAAAAACTTTAAGTTTGGTTCAACAAAATCAATTAAGACTCCTCTATCTTTCTCCCGAAACCTTATTAAGTTCTCCCGTCTGGAAGGTAATTTCTCAACCTACGGTTCAAATCAATGGTTTAATCTTAGATGAAGCTCATTGTTTAGTACAATGGGGAGATACTTTTCGCCCTGCTTATCGGCGTTTAGGGGCAATTCGTTCAACTTTATTAAAACTGAAACCTACGGGGACAAAAATTGCGATCGCAGCCTTTACCGCCACCGCCGATCCCGATGCTCAAGACACAATTAAACAGGTTTTACAACTGCAAAAACCTCAACAATTTCTCCTGAGTCCCTATCGATCTAATTTAGAATTAAATATTAAAACCGTTTGGACTCCCAGAGGAAGACAACAACAGTTAATCCAATTTATTCAACCTCGGAAAAATCAAACGGGTTTGATTTATGCTAGAACTCGGAAAGACTGTGAACAATTAGCCAGATGGTTACAAACAGAACACTATTCAACTGTTGCTTATCATGCTGGGTTGAGTTCAGAAGAACGTCGAAAAATTGAAAAAGATTGGTTACAGGAAAAGGTTAAATTTGTGGTTTGTAGTAGTGCTTTTGGTATGGGAATTAATAAGAGTAATGTGAGATGGGTATGCCATTTTCAAGCCCCTTTTTTATTGTCTGAATATATTCAAGAAGTGGGACGGGCGGGGAGAGATGGTAAACCTGCGATCGCCTTAACTATTATTAGCGAACCTACGGGTTTTTTCTATCCTGAAGATAAACAACGACAAAAATATTTAATCGAAAACCTAGAAAAACAATATCAATCGGCAAATCAATTAATTAAAAAACTTCCAGCAACGGGAAATATAGAAACTCTATCTAAACAATTTAAAAATAGTGCGATCGCCCTTTCTATTTTACACGCTCAAGGACGATTAATCTGGCGAAATCCCTTTGATTATGAAATTCTATCTAAACCTGCAAAATTGAATCAAGACCAAAATAGTAAAGCAATTCAACAAATGAATCAATACTTAAAAACCCGTCAATGTCGGTGGAAATTTTTATTACAAGCTTTTGGGTTTAACTTAGAAAATCAGTTTCAAGGATGTGGTCATTGCGATCGGTGTAAATCTTCTCGCTAATCATTGTATAATTAGGTAAATTAGATCCATCTGTGCGTTTTTGTGAAAAAATGGATATATTCTAACTATTCCTAAAAGTCACAGCTTATGGAAGAACTACTGTATCAACTCATTGAACAAGTGTGCAAGAATCCGTTAAACTGATAGAGAAAACCGACTGCTGATTAACCTTTGATTCAAACCTTTGGCGATAAACGGACTGAGGATTTATTTCAAGGGATTTCCAGTCGAGAAACCCGCAAGTTTCCTGCGGATTTAATTAAAGTAGCGGTGCGAAAACTTGATATGTTGAATGCAGCTGATCAATTGGAAGATTTACGTTCTCCCCCAGGAAATCGTTTAGAATCTTTGAAAGGAGACTTAAAAGGCTTTTATAGTATCCGAATTAATGACCAATGGCGGATTATTTTTCAATGGCAAAACGGCAATGTTTTGGCCGTAAAAATTGTTGATTACCATGATTAAATTGTCTATGTTACCTCAAAACCGAATTCCTACCCATCCAGGGGAAATTTTATCGGAAGAATTTATTATTCCTTTAAACTTAACTCCAGTGGCTTTGGCGGAACATTTAGGGGTTCCGGTGCAGCAAATCAATGAAATTGTTAAAGGAAAACGAGGGATTACACCGAAAACAGCTTGGTTATTGGCTCAATCTTTCCAAACTTCTCCTGAGTTTTGGATGAATTTACAAATTCAATATGATTTGGCTTTAAATCAACCTAAAATTAAAACACCGCCGATTATTTTATCTAGTTCTTAAAGTTGGATGGCAATATATTGGGAAAATCTAAAATAGCAGTTATTGAAGTCCCCCTAACGATAAAAAGTTAGGATTTTAATAAAAACCAATCAAATCATCATCATGGAAAATAACACAATGACCGAATCAAATCTCACCGCCGAACAACACCGTTTAAAAATGCAACGGCGCAAGGAAGTTCAGGATCAAAGAGTAGCAGAACGTAATCAAACCAAAGGATTAATTATTGTTAATACTGGAAACGGAAAAGGAAAAACTACCGCCGCTTTAGGGATGGTTTTACGGTCTTTGGGTCATGGATATCGGGTGGCGATTATTCAGTTTATTAAAGGCGCCTGGGAACCCGCAGAAAAGGCGGTTTTTAGTAAATGGCCGGAACAATTAGAATTTCATGCGTTAGGAGAAGGCTTTACATGGGAAACCCAAGACCGAGATCGAGATATGGAAAAAACCCGGGAAGCATGGAATTTAGCCTTAAGTTTTATTAGAAATTCTGAGTTTAAATTAATCCTACTGGATGAAATTAATATCGCGATTAAACTGGGTTATTTACCTGTTGAAGATGTGATCGCCGGAATCAAAGAAAAAGCCGAGGATACCCATATTATTCTAACGGGTAGAGGCGCTCCCCAGGCTTTAATTGAACAGGCAGATTTGGTGACT
>DMPJ01000437.1:0-5104 GCA_003456035.1 Planktothrix sp. UBA8402 | reverse complement strand
TTTGATTGAGTCCTGAAGGACTCACTACTTGAGAGAACAGGGTTGATTAATTGCTTTTTTTAAGAGAGTTTTATACTCTTTATTTTTAATAATATAAGAGCCAAATCTTTCTAGGTGAGGATTATTCATTTGAGCATCAAATAAAATAAACTGTTTCTGTCTTAATCGTTCAACTAATTTAACCATTGCCACTTTGGAACCATCGGGGATTCTAAAAAACAGCGATTCCCCAATAAAAGCCCCGCCAATGACAATTCCTAATATGCCTCCAGCTAATTCATCCCCTTGCCAAGTTTCAAAACTATAGGCAAATCCGGCATGATTTAAGGCATGATAAATTTCTTTTAATTCTGAAGAAATCCAAGTTTCTTCTCGATTTGCACAACCTTCTACAACGCTAGTAAAATCTCGATTAATGGCGACAGTAAACCGATTTTGATTCAAAACCCGTTGCAAAGAACTCGGATAACGAAATCGTTCATCAAGGGGAATTAGCGCTCGTTCTCGACTAGAATACCATTCCAAGCTATGTTCCCCGTCATTGGCCATCAAAAAGTATCCTACTGCATACCCTTGGATAATTGCGTTGACATCATATTGCATAGGTGACAAACTTTGCTATAATTTTGTTAATATACTAAGGGTTATTGTCTCATCTATGCTAAACCTTAACTCATCCTTCATGTTAGAGAATACCTTAACTAGACTTCTCAACAAAACCGAGAAAACCTGGGGATATCTCCAAGTCTATCAAAGAGGAGAATTATATTATCTCAGTATCCCCGGACATGGAGAGGATATTCTCAAATTTAAAGGGAATGATTCAACTCATTCCTATCAATTATATTGGTATAAACGTCCCGAACCTTCAGTTTTTGTAGAGGCAAAAACCCAAAAAACCTATCGGAGAGAAACAAAAACTTATGACAAAGCTAAGAGTTTTCAGGTTTGTTTTAAAAGAGAAGCGAATCCCATTGAATCCTCAATTAATCGGTTATTTGCCGAATTAGTTAAAAACAAAATATCAGCAGAATATAGTGGTAAAGATTCTCCGATTATAACCATTGTTCAAAACTAGAATCAGAGTGTATATTTGTAGGGGCGGGTTCTCCCCAATCTATCCTACTCACAGAAAACTTAACAAAACCCGCCCGACTTTTGAAAACAGCAGAAAAACAGGTTAAATAAAATTGAAAAATCCTTAATAAACTTATGAATGAACCCATTGCACCCATCACCTTACCCCCCAGTGAGAATTTGCCACAGGAAGGGGAATGGTTAAAACAAACCTTGAACAGTTGGTTGGATGAACAATTTATCCCGGAAGCGGTGAATGAAATTATTGGNNATGGAAGGGGAAAATGATGTGGGTTCTTTGGTGATTGCTATTGTTACTGAAATGGAAGCTTTTGATTTTTCTAAAAGTTTTTTTGGGGAATTTGCGATCGCCAATGCGGTCAGCGATTTATTATTAGATAGCTTAGGAATTGAACGCTGTTGTGGACGGTAAAGTTAAGCCTAAAACAAACAATTAATTACATCCTAGATTTGATCCCCCTAAATCCCTCGCCCCCCTGCCCCCCGTGAACGGGGGGTTTCGTCAGGGGGTTAGGGGGGTCTAGGACTACAGATCAAATCAAGGGAATTTCAGTGTTTTAGCTAATTTTTAGGCTTAACTTAACACCAATGTAGCAGTCCATTACCAACTGGACTTAACCACACCAGGTAATAACCCGGCATGGGCCATTTCTCTGATCACGTTCCGGGATAATCCAAAATCCCGATAGAACCCTCTGGGGCGTCCAGTTAACCAACAACGATTTCTGACACGGGTTCTGGAACTATCCCGGGGAAGTTGTTGAATTTTGCGGTGAATTTCCATTTTTTCCATTTGAGACCCGGCTTGCTCAAACTGGTCTTTCAGATCAGCGCGTTTTTCCGCATATTTTTCTACCGTTCTTTTGCGCTTATTATTGCGCTCAATCATGCTTTTTTTAGCCATATTAAGGCTGTTCTCCTTCCAAATAATATCTATGTTTTAGTCTAGACTTTTTCCTGCGCTGGGGACGGTTGATCCTTGAGCAGATGGGCATAAATCAGACAATTCACAATTATAACACGCCGGACTACGCGCTGTACATACGGCCCGACCATGATAAATTAAGCGAATTGACCAGTTTTCCCAGTCCGGTTGCGGAATTAAAGGCATCAGATCCCGTTCAATTCGGATAGGATCTTTATGGGGTGTCAGTCCTAGCCGTTGACTCAGCCGTTTAACATGGGTATCCACCGTCACCCCCATATTCATCCCATAACCATGAGCTAACACCACGTTAGCGGTCTTTCTAGCCACGCCAGGGAGTTCTAATAGCTTTTCCATCAACTTTGGTGGTTGTCCCCCGTATTTTTCCGCCAGCAGTTGACAGGAGCCTTGTATATGGCGAGCTTTGTTCCGATAGAACCCCGTTGACCTGACCAGGGTTTCCAGTTCCGTAATATCGGCTTTGGCTAAACTTTCAGCATCAGGAAATCGAGCAAATAAAGCCGGAGTGACTTGATTTACTCGTTCATCTGTGCATTGGGCTGATAGAATTGTTGCGACTAATAATTGCACCGGAGTTTGATAATTTAAACTACAGGTTGCATCGGGATATAGATGTTTTAGTCGCAATAAAATTTCCAAGGCTCGTTGTTTTGTGCTGCGGTTTTTCTGCGTCACCATATTAATTGTTTACTGTTGAAATAGCGATCGCACCCAACTTAAATCCGTTAAATTAACCGTATCTCGAATAATCAAGAAAATCCCTAATCCCAACAACAACATTAAACCCGTTTGCATCACACTTTCTTGAACTTTCTCAGGTAAGGGTTTACCGCTAATAGCTTCAAACAACAAAAAGGCTAATTGACCGCCATCTAAAGCCGGAAGGGGGAGAATATTAATGAACGCTAAGTTAATACTAATTAACGCGGCAAATTGAAACAAATTTCCCGGATCAGAACGGGCAATATTTGCCCCAATTGCCACAATTGCAATCGGGCCAGATAACTGTTCTGCGGTTTCACTAAATCTACTAATCAGTTGTCCGAAACCGGATACAGTTAAGTCAATAATCCTTTGAAATTCCGTTGCACCCCTAGTAAATGCCTCAATGGGGTTAGCAGCCCGATGACGAACAATAGTTCCATTAGAGGTTAACTGTACTCCAATTCGACCTTTCCCATCACTTCCTAAATCGGGAACAATTTTAGCCGACACAAGTTGATCCTGTCTTTGAATTTGTAATGATAAGGGTTGATTCGGATGGGTTTTAATTAGTTCAATCAAGGTTTTAATAGAAGTTTCAGAAGCCCCTAATTCCTGACCATCCACTGCCAAAATAATATCTTGCGATTGAATTCCGGCTCGGTGGGCGGCGGAACTGACATTTTGAGTTACTTCAGCAATTTTTACCCCCGGTTCCGGGTTAAAACTCGGAACCCCAATAATCCCAATTTGAGTCACCAATAAAAAATAGGCAAAAATCAAATTAGCAATCACCCCGGCACTAATCACAATTGCTCGATCTAAAACCGGACGATTACTGAGTAAATTAGGATCATTTTTAGGAATCGTACTCTCAGGATCATCATCAGGAAATCCAACATATCCTCCTAATGGTAAACCTCTAATTGCATATTCTGTTTCTGACCCTTGATATTTCCATAATATCGGGCCAAAACCAATCGAAAACCGATTAACATGAATATGCTGGAGACGAGCGGCTAAAAAATGCCCCAGTTCATGAACGAAAATCAACACTGCAAGAACGGCGATTGCTGCCAATATTGACATGAATAAGTCCTATAAAACGACATAAAGGCGGTTATAACCATTCTAATACTCCGTAACTCAGGTGTTGGGTATTGAGAGTTGGTTTAACAACAGTAGGTTTTAACAGTATGATGATCAAACGGGAGAAATTAAACGATTTACCCAAAACCCCATCATCACCCGAAAACCGAAACTCGACATTTTTTATGACAACGACCCTTTCTCATACTCCCCTGTATAACGTCTCGGTGGAACTTAATGGCCGCATGGTGCCTTTCGCAGGTTGGGAAATGGCGGTTCAATTTACCGGAATTAACCGAGAACATGAAGCTGTCCGACAAGCGGTGGGAATGTTTGATATCTCCCACATGGGCAAATTTATTCTGCGCGGGGAAAACCTGATTAATGCCTTACAATCTCTCGTCCCTTCAGATTTGAGCCGTTTACAGCCAGGTGAAGCTCAATATAGCGCCCTATTAAATGCTCAGGGGGGAATTTTAGACGATATTATTTTTTATGATCAGGGTATTGATCCAGTGACGAATCTACCCCAAGGGGTAATGATTGTGAATGCGGCGACTAAATCCCGGGATAAAGCTTGGATTAGTGCCCATATTGAAGATCAAGGGGTAATATTAGAAGACTTATCCAGAGATAAAGTTTTATTGGCCGTTCAGGGGCCCCAGGCTGAAGCCGTATTACAACCCTTTGTTAACGATAATCTTTCTGAAGTTAAATTTTTTGGTCATATTACCACAACTGTATTAGGAAAAACTGCTTTTATTGCCCGCACAGGATATACCGGAGAAGACGGTTTTGAAGTCATGGTTCCTCCTTCTGTTGGTGTGGAATTATGGAAAAGTTTAGCCATTGCGGGTGTAATTCCCTGCGGTTTGGGTGCAAGAGATACCCTCCGTTTAGAAGCAGCAATGGCTTTATATGGACAAGATATTGGTTTAACTACAACTCCCTTAGAAGCAGGTTTAAATTGGATTATTCATTGGGAAACTAAGGGAAAATTTATTGGTCGTCAAGCATTAGAACAGCAAAAAGCCGACGGAATAACCAGAAAATTAGTCGGGTTAGAAATGCAAGGAAGATATATTGCCCGTCACGGATATCCGGTTTTATTTAATGGTGAAACCGTCGGAGAAATTACCAGTGGCACATTATCACCAACGTTAGGAAAAGCTATTTCTATGGCTTATGTTCCCACAACATTATCCAAAATTGGTCAATCTTTAGACATTGAAATTCGGGGCAAAACCTACCCGGCAATTGTTGTTAAAC
>DMPJ01000251.1:4395-4589 GCA_003456035.1 Planktothrix sp. UBA8402 | reverse complement strand
TTCAGTTCTTTACTGCCTAAGCGTTTTTCCAAAATAGGACGGAACCCTTGCAGTAAGGTCGGTTTAAAGACAAAATATTCATCGGGGTTAACCGTGCCTTGAACAATGTTTTCCCCTAACCCATAGGCCCCAGTTACTAAAGCTGCATTTTTGAATCCGGTTTCCGTATCAATGGAGAACATCACCCCGGAACA
>DMPJ01000251.1:0-4249 GCA_003456035.1 Planktothrix sp. UBA8402 | reverse complement strand
GGTAAGTCTTCGGCGGTGGCGGAGGAACGTACAGCAACGTCTACATCATTGGAATAGCGTTTGCATTCTTCCTTATATTCTTCGCCAAATTGGTTGCAAAAATCCCCATCGGTGCTGTAGCGTTCGCAAAGTTTTTTATAAGCGCTGGTAATCGCTGCTTCTAATTCGGGTGGAAACGGAGTGTCTAAAATTAATGAACGAGCTTGTTTACCCCGTTGCCGCAAATTCGGCATATCTTCAACGTCGAGGTCTGCAAATAGTTCGCGTAGTTTTTTCTCTAAACCCGCAGACTCAATAAAATAACGATAAGCATAAGCAGTGGTGGCAAATCCATTCGGAACATTCACGCCTTGGGAGGTGAGTTCTCGAATCATTTCGCCCAAGGATGCGTTTTTCCCACCTACTGAGGGAATATCAGAAATTCCCACTTCATCAAACCACAGTACAAAAGCTGTTTCTTTCGCTTCTGAATTTACTGTTGCAGTCGTTGCATAAGTGTTAACCATTTTTAAAATCCTCCAATTGAAATGACTGTTTTATTAACATTCAGTCAATCTTTATTGTTTATTTAAGTTCAAACTTAGATCAGAATGTATTAATCTCTACCTGTACATTCTAAGTTAAGTTTTTCTAAATCATTCTTGAACTTTGCAGTTCTTAAGATTACCTTCTGTTTTTCTCTCTAGGTCTGAACTTTTGTTCTGAACCGAGGGTTTTTCCCTCTATATTCAAGACTACCACTTTCTATCCCTATTACAATATAGGTTCTTTTTGTTTCTATAGTAACCTAAAGTAAAAGATTGTTGCTACCAGGGATTTATGGGCTATCTTTAAAAAAGATTAAGTTCTCAAATTTTTTAGCATCAATATTAACAAATGTTGCAAATGAATGTTAACAATTGTATCAAAAAGCCCAATATGGTTTCTACAAGCCTTTTGAGTCTAAATACTTGTCCAATTTAATCTGTTATCCTTTTCGCAGTGCGAGTGTCCTCACTCGCTGAAAAATCCTTCCCATCCCACAGTCGGTGGGAACATCAACCATCCTACGTTAAATGATTACTGCTATTAATATTGTCCGTAAATCGTTCAATCACTAATCGTAAAATTGATAATCCCAAAACAATTAAAAACAGAATTAACCCGATTGTACAAGCATAACCTAAATCTAACTGTTGGAAGGCTCGTTCATACAAATAATAAACAATCGTTTTAGAACTATTTCGTGGGCCCCCTTGGGTCATAATATACACTTCTTCAAATACCTTAGTTGAAGAAATAGCCGAAATTACCCCGACTAAAACCATATAGGGTTTCATCAAAGGTAACGTAATATCCCAATGTTTTTTAAACCCATCAGAGCCATCAATACTAGCGGCTTCATATAGTTCTAAAGGAATACTTTGTAATCCCGCCAAATATATTACCATATAATAGCCTAACCCTTTCCAAATTGTCACCGCCATCACACTAAATAAGGTAATATTCGGACTGGTTAACCAAGGAATAGGCGGAATAGAAATAGCATTCAAAAGTTGATTCAAAAAACCATTTTCTGCATATAACCATTTCCAAGCAATACCCGCTACTACCATAGAAATCACAACGGGGACATAATAAGCAGTTCTAAATCCATTCATTCCCCGTAATTTTTGATTGACTAAAATTGCTAAGGTTAAGGGCGCAAAGACTAACACAGGAACTACTATGATTAAATAAAGAAACGTATTTTTTAAGGTTTCCCAGAATACCTCATCTGTCCATAACCGTTGAAAATTTTTTAATCCCACCCATTCCGGCGGTGTCAGTAAATCGTAACTAAATAAACTCAGATAAAAGGCTTGTAATGCTGGCCAAAATACGGTTAAGGTCAGCATTAATAAAGCCGGAAATAAAAACAAATAAGGCGTTAAAACAGGTTTAAACTTTAACATCACTTCCCATGAAAATGGTTAACAGAGCATCGTCCTACAGTTAGTCGGATTTTAACTCAGAAAATAACTCATCCCAATTTCCTGAAAACTGACTATCCGCTTCTGTTTTAACTTCAAAAGTGGTATGACAAGCTGACGGTTGAGTTAATGCTTGGATACATAATTCCGCAATATCCTCTCGACTAACTTGCCCTTTAATCGTATCACCTTGGGCAAATTTTAAAGTCGAACCTGCGGGCGCTTCTGTTAACGCACAGGGACGAATAATTGTATAGGGAATACCGCTAGAACGAATCACATCTTCTCCTTTTAACTTCCAAGTTAAAATCCCTCCCAATTGTTCGTTTAAACGCACCGCAGGCGGTTCTTCTGCCAAATTTAATCCTGGTTTTCCAGGACGAGTTACCCCCGCCGAACTTACCTGAACAAATCGAGGTAATACTTTCCCACCATAAGCCTTAATAGACTCAATTTCTAATTGAAATAATCCCGGTTGAAAATTCGGGTTTAAAGCTCCATCATATTCAAACTTACTCAACATTAACTGNNAAAAGGTTTTCCGTCATTTATCGTTTTAGCTCGAAATACCGGAATTAATTCTGCAAACGGAATTCTAATCGTAATTGGAATATTATAAACCGTATCAAAAGAATAACAATATCCCACACTATCCCAACCATCATTACAGCGAATAATAAATTTATATCGCTTTCCATCTCCTTTGACTCGCAACTCAATTCCCTGATAGTCTGATAAATTTAAAGCTGGTTCAAAATTGCGATTTCTAATAGAAACAAACCCCCCAGAGTTAGCCGTTGAAACATATCCGGTAAACAATCCGCCATCGGGGATTAATTTTAACGAACTTTCACTAATACCCCCCATGACAATATCATCTAATGCTCCCCAAATTTCCTTAATCTCCTCAGTGGGTTTGGTAAAATCAAATATAATTTTATCTCCCGCTTTCTTCAAGGTTTGAGACGCTGCATAGATAAGATTTTGGATGCCTTTATATTCAACTAATTCCGGTACATCAACCACTTCCGGCAAATAAAACTTAATTCCTTGATAATATTTTTCTCGGTTAGGAGTATCTCCCTCAACAGGTTGAACTTTGGTTCCACTACAACAAATAATCGCGGTAATATCTTCAAAAATAGCCGAGGTCAAGGTTTCAGGAATCGTTAAATCCGCTTCAATTAATTCTACCGTATTCCCTAATATGGTTCTAGCTCTTTTCATATCCCTCACCAAACAACGCACCGTTATTCCCCGTTGTTGTAACCGTTTAACAACTCGTTTTCCCACACCTCCGGTCGCCCCAACAACTAATATAATATTCGGTTTCTGTTGCGGTTGTTTTTTCCCTATTCCCAATAAATTTTGTATCCAACTAATATTACCAATAAAGGGAACAACCCCAAAATAAGTCAGGGTTTTGAGAAACCTTCCCCCATCCCATTGTCCTTTTTCTTGCTCTACCATTGCCTTCTCCCGATAATTTTGTTAAAGGACTGTGCTTAAAGATTAAGATATGTAACAAATTTAATGGTAACAGAAGAAAGCCAAAGTTGCTCAAGGTCTGTAAAATCGTCAATCCTCAAAATTATGGCCTTTCCCTTCCCCAAGTAGAAATATCTGTGTTAAGGTATCTCTTGATTGCATAGAAACAAAAACAATGGAAAATATCGATTTAGAAACAGCGCTCCCCGTCGGACTCGCTTTAATGATTGTCGTAGGTAGTTTTTTGATGATGTTTACTAATTTTTGGACAACCAAGAAAAGATAGCCCTTAAAAATGCTATAATTGACAAGTCCAGAATATAAAAACATTGAATCTCAAGTTATTCTTAAAAACCAGAGTTTTGATCATGATAGATTTAACAACAATTGCTGATTTTTCTCGAAATAACTGTTTAGGAATTTGTACCTTTTTAGTCCCGTTTAATTTATTAGCTACCTTACAAACCTTAATTTTTATCGGTCTAAATCGTCCCACCTCTCAAATCCTATTAATTTCTGCATTTGCTAGTTTATATTCAGGATTAATGGTACTGCACGTTTTCAGTTGGTTTATGATCGGTGTGGTAATGAGTCCTACTTATATCCTATTATCCCTAGGAACAACCTGTTTAGTGATTAATATTTGGGCGATTAAATTTCCTGATAATTTAAAGTATTTTATCGAAAAAATAGTTTCATTGGCTCAAAAAATACTAGGCAAATTTCAGAATCTAGCCTTTAACTAAATCCCATTACCCATTACCCATTACCCATTACCCATTACCCATTACCAAATAAAAAAGACCAGC
>DMPJ01000532.1 GCA_003456035.1 Planktothrix sp. UBA8402 | reverse complement strand
TAAACTTGATTTTGGTTTTTAATAATAATACCCGAACCGCTACTTTCCCCAGAAATAACTTTAACAGTAATCCCTTGAGCAATATTTTGAAGTTGGTTCGGGGAAAGCGCCGAATTCTGCGGTTGTTGGGCAACGGCGACCGGGGGAAAAGCAGTTAATTCAACTGTTATTAAAGGGAATAGAAATAACGTTCCGAGTCCCAATATTTTCCCCAGGAATTGATAATAGAAATTGTCTGGTTTCATAATTAATTTCCCTGTTCACCGAGTTTTCAATCTCCCAGATCTGTCTTATGAATATTTTCCCACAAGTTAGATCCCCCCTAACCCTCCTTAACAAGGGGGGAACCGGATTAATTCTATCTCGCCTGACAATTAAGAAGGGGGGAACTAGAATCAAAGTCCCCCTTTACCCCCCGAAACCCCAGCAAAGATTATTTCTCCTCATTTTTAGTGGCATTTTGCAGTAGCAATTCCATGTCAATATAAATCTGAGGTTCTCCGTCATCGGATTGAACAACAGGGCCACGGGCGCGAGAGCCAACACTAAACAAGTCGTTAATCACCTGTCTAGGATTATCCTCTGGTCTAAGGGTAAATAGTAAACTGCCGCAAGGGCCACCATACTCCTTAGCCGTACAAATCACTTTTTGCCCAATCATCACCCCATGAGTTAGAAAACTGAGAGTTCCGTTATTATAGGCGCTTTGAAACCGAGAAGAAACTTCTTTGCATCGAGCTTCTCCACTGATACTTCCCCAATCTCTCTCCCATCGGATGACCAAAATGCGTCTTCCAGTGGAATTCACAGCATAGGTCGTTGGCACGCCATCCCGTGATTTACCGCAAGAATAAGTGATATTTTGAGCCTCGGCAGGGTTATTTAAAAAAGGTATTGACCCCAAAGTTAAGGCACAAACGGTGAGCAACCTGACAAATAACTGAGTTTTCATAGTTATATCGGTAAAACTCAAAATAGGTATATTTTATTATATTTTATCAGACTCAAAGCAACTATGTAAAGATCGGTTCAAGAAATTTAACCTTTGCGATCGCAGATTAGATCAGAATCGGGTTTAAATTGTAAATTGAGGGGGAAAATCCCCTAACCACCAAAACATTTCTTCCGGGTCAGGAGGAAAAGCCCCTAAATAGGCAGGATTTCCCCCAGTAATTGCAGGAGAATTAGGCTGTAAATAAAAATTAGCTAAAGATGGGTCTTTAAAATTAGGTTTGGCTTCAATAAAATTATCCCCATTTGTACTATAAACATAATCTTTTGCCCAATCTTCCAAATAAACCGGATAGGTCACAGCTTGAGACTGAAATATTAAATTATTATTAATCCTAATCTGCTTGCGCGTAAAATCACCCGCTTGAAAATCCCGACTATATCCAATCTGAAAATATTTATTTTCGCTCAAAATATTATTCTCAATTACCAAATCTTCTAACTGAGTTGAATAGATATAGATACCACCCGTTAACCAATAGGGTTGAGGTTTATCAATTTGTCCATAACCATTAAGAACAATTGTATTATTATAAATGTGGATATTTTTTCTGTGTCTATCCTTTCCCCATCGAGATAAGAAAATTCCCGATGCTCGATTATTATAAACTAAATTATGATGAATTTTAATATTTTCTACCCTGGGGCCATTTTCAGCCGAAATTGCAATTCCTGTTTCACATTCCTCCACAATATTATGATCAAATTCAATATTTTCTAACACCCCAAACCAAGAATCAACATAAAGCCCCTGTCGTTTTAAATGATGGGTATAATTATGATGAATTCGACCATTAGCACAGGTTTCTTTACAGTCTATTCCCTCTTTATCACTATAACAAACGAGATTATAAGCTACTTCAAAATCCTTCACCCCGGCTAAAGTAATCGCCTCATGGGGTGATTTTGTCGCCGGGGGTAAACCAGGATGTGGGATTCTCATATTCGGTCGATTAGCATTAATCACCGTATTTCCAATCACCCGATGTTGATAACAGTTATTCCAAAGGGCAATGCCTGAAGAATAGGTGTTAATTGTGGTATTATTATAGAAGTTAATATGGTGACTATTCCTAACAGTAAATCCAGCATTATGGGAATTGATCACCGTTAAATTCTGAATCAGAATATAGCTTTGATCGATAATTAAAAATGCCCCTTGATCATGGGGATAGGGAGGAGAACCCGTTGCAGGTTCTACAAATATCCCATCGGCATCAATAATTACCTGTTCTCCAGGGTATCCTGCATAAATAATCCATTGATTTGATAATCCTGAAAACTGGGGGCGAATGGGTTGATTAATCTTATATTTTCCTCCTCGAATATAAACTTTATCTCCCGCTTTAATAGTATTTGCCGCTTTTTGAATTGTTCCCCAAGGTTGGTCTAATGTTCCCGAATTACGATCATTTCCCGTTGGAGAAACAGAATAAACCTTTCCAGAACTATTAGAAATTTGAGCATTAGAAACCCGATTAAAAACTGCGGGTAAAATTAACGTTGTAGCAGTTGTTATTAGGAATTGTTGCAGAAATTGGCGACGGGTTTGATTCATCATTAATTATTCCTTTCTACCGTAGGAGCGAGGTCACCTCACCCTGACAATATCTCAATTCTATCCCAGATTTTAATTGATTCAGAGGAATTGAGGTGAGGAGACCCATTAGTGTCAACTTAACACTAAAAGTAGGCGATCAAACCCCAATTTCCTTGATCTGATCTGAAGTCAATGATCCCCCCTAACCCCCCTTAANNGGGGTTGGGGGGTTAGGTCTTAGGGTTGGCAAGGGAAAATGAAACAGCCCTGGGGGGATTTAGGGGGATCTAATCTAGGGATAATCAGGAGAATTTATTGATTCAATACCGCTAAAACCGTATCATGAATAATCCCATTACTAACAATAATACCCCGATTTTCTAACATCTTAGGATTAGAAGCAAAATCCAAAGGTTTACCCACCATATCAGTCACCCGTCCCCCCGCTTCTTCTACTACAATTGCCCCCGCTGCATGATCCCAAATATTCTCACGATAATTAGGGGTTTTAGGAGAAGGAAGTCGCAAATATAACGCCGCTTTTCCAGACGCCACCACCCCATATTTTGCCTGAGAATCCATCTTAACTGCTGGGGCAATAATTCCCACCGCTTTAGCAACAGCATCCTGGCGTTCAATATCACCATGACTTGCTTCAATACTACCTACAAATCGGAGATTTTCGATATCATTTTCGGGTACAACTTGAATCGGAATTTCTTCCCCCGTTGCCACTATTATCATCGTTGAACCTTGTCCTCTAACTGCCACAAATAAAGCCCCAGGTTGATGATTTTCCACCGGATAAGCCGGGCATCCCATCACCCCAACTTTGACCTCTCCATCATCAATTAAAGCCAAGGCGATCGCATATTGATCCTGTCTTAAAAAGCCTTTTGTACCATCAATTGGATCTAATGTCCAAAACCTTTTTTCAACCTTTCCATTCCCTTGATTAATCCAGTTTATAATTTGTTCTGAGGTAGCATCAGGAATAATTTCCTGTACATATTGAGTAATTTTTGCTAAATTTTCAGCCATTTCTGGGGTTTGTAATTCCGTTGCATCTTCTTCCCCAACAACGGGATCATTTGGGAATACTTCTGCTAAAGCTTTACAAATAATAGCTTGAGAACCATAATCTGCAACAGTAACGGGACTTTTATCAGTTTTCTCCATAGCTTGGGGAATATTTTCCCGCACTTTTTCACACAGTTTCCAGGCACTTAATGTGGCTGTAATGGCAATTTGTTTTTCTTTTTCGTAGGACATAAAAACTCCAATAATGGGGATCACGGATTTAAGNNCTGCGTAATCTTCTTAAATCCGTGTTTATTATTTTAAACAATAAAACGTCAAAGCACAATTGCCGTAGGTTTTTTCTCGACAAATTTCTAAGTCTATAATCGGTTGAATTTGCCAACGATGGGTATGGTGTTCTACGGCAATTTCTCCGTGTTCAGATAGGAGTTGATATTGAGATATGGCTTCTAATACAGGTTGATAAAGATTGCTATTATAGGGCGGATCGAAATAAATACAATCAAATTTTTGCCCCGATAATGTCTTTAATTTCCCCAAAATATCTCCTCGAATCACTTGAATTTGTTGGGAAGAATCCGCCATTTTTTGCCAATTTTCTTGGATCAGTTTACAGGCTTTTCCGTGTTGTTCAATCCCGATTACAACCGTCGCCCCTCGACATAATGCTTCTGCCCCCATTGAACCACTACCCGTACATAAATCCAACCAGCAACAGCCTTTTATTTTACCTTGCCAAATATTAAAAACCGCTTCCCTGACCCTAGCTAATGTCGGTCTGGTTTCTTCTCCAGGTAAGGTTTTAATTAAGCGGTTTCCATAGATTCTTAAACTCAAAAATTTATTCCTCCAATCAAT
>DMPJ01000536.1 GCA_003456035.1 Planktothrix sp. UBA8402 | reverse complement strand
TCTTAGAGATTGGATTGATCTACGACATTTGCAAAGAAATCACCCTAAAATTACCACAAAATAAAGTTGAAAATGCTAAAGAACAAAATTGAAATTGTGATTTGTACCGAAAAGGGATATTTAGAGTCTATGTCCCAACTTTTGGTTGCTTCTTTAAGAGAGTTTGGCGGAGACTTTAAAGATATACCGATTTTTAGCTATCAACCCAGAAAACAATTTAAAATTTATCAAGAAACTATTGCTTTTTTTGAAGAAAATAATGTTGAGTATGTTGATTTAGAATTAAATAAAGATTTTTGTCATTACCCCTTGGCAAATAAGATATTAGCTTGCGCTCACCGAGAAAAAAATACAAATGCAGAAATATTAATTTTTTTGGATAGTGACGTATTTTTCTTTAATGAACCGAAAGCGTTTGCTGATTTTGGTGATGCGGATGTGATTCTGAGACCCGTAGATATTAAGAATATTGGGGCTGAAAATTCAGACGATCCAAATGCTGTTTATTGGGAAAGCTTATATAAGTTATTGGGGGTAAAAAATCGCCGAACAGTATTAACAACTGTTAGCAACGAAAGAATTTGGGAATATTACCAAGGCGGCCATATTGTTACTTTAACTAAGAATCATTTTTGCAGAACTTGGCAAGAAAATTTTATCCAAGTAATGAATGCAGAAATTATTCCCACTCAAGGAATTGCTTTTATAGAGCAATCTGTATTGGCCGCTACGGTCTCCCAGATGGAATTAAACGTCAAAAAATTTGTCAAAGAATATAATTATCCTCTCCACATGGAAAATGAAATTAAGAATAGGAATTATATCGTTGATAACTTCAATGATTGGGTCACGGTACATTACCATGATGTTTTTAGAAGCAAAATAGCTCATTCAATTATTGAAACCATTAATCAAACTGAAAAAGGCAGAAGACTTAGGGACTTGATTCATCAATTCAATCTTATACAGCCAAAAGCTAAAAAAGGCACTTAAAGGTGATTTTTAGGAAACACAATGGAAAAATTAGCAATTATCTCTACTGTCAAAGCTCCCCTGAGTCAGCTTCAAATGTATGTCAATTATCATTTAAACTTGGGAATAGATGAAATCATTCTTTTTTTTGATGATCCTTTGGATGAAGGAATCAAGTTTTTTTCCAGCTATAAAAATATTACTATAGTTCCCTGTTCATCAGAATATTGGACTCAAAAAATTGAAAAAAGACCCCCTATAAGTCTCGATAGACAAATTGTTAACGTCAATGAAGGAGTGAAAATTGCCACCAGTAAAAACTGTACATGGATGACTCATATTGATTGTGATGAATTGATTTATCCCCTAAAAGATATTAAACAAGTGCTGAGAAATTGCCAAGCTGATGCCTTAAAATTTAGCCTGATGGAAGCAGTTTCTGAACAAGAAACCTATGAACATATTTTTATACCAACTCTCTTTAAAAAAAGACCAAATAAGTTACAAATCTGGGCCGCAAAAATTCTGGGTTGTTCTCAATGTTTCTGTGAAGGTGAATATTTCAGGGGTCACAATTCATCGAAAATGCTAATCAAAATTAGCTCTAAAATTAAAAAATATGGGATACATGAACCAGATCAATGTGATGATGATACTCTCATTCAAGAGACTAATGAATTAAGATTATTACATTATGATTCTATTGGTTTATCTAATTGGAAAGCAAAATTTGAAGGACGCGCTCAGGAATTAGTTGCAGGCGACAATCTAAGTGAATTTTTTGGCAACTACAGACTTAAACAATTTCAAGATTATCTTCAAGCTCGTAGTGAAGGAGATTCACAGTTAGCCGCTTTGTACAAACGTCTGTATATTATGTCTAAACGACAAAAACAGATTCTATTTTTTCTGGGTATGTTAGAAAGAGTTATTTTAAATCAGGATTGTTTTAATTTAGTTAATGAGTTTACAAAGTAGGTGGGCATGAAATATAGTGTTAATATTCCCTCAATAATTTTCGCGCGATCATAAAAAATGAAAATGGTCATCGTCCGTCATGGCGAAGCTGAATGGAATCTACAGGATAGGGCAATGGGACAATTAGATAGCCCTTTGACTGCGAAGGGAATCCGACAAGCTTATGCCTTGGGCGATCGTCTGGGTCGTCTTTCTTTTACAACTCTTTATAGTAGTGACTTGGGGCGTGCTGCTCAAACGGCAAATATCATTGCTTCAATTTGTGACAAGAAAGTTATTTTTGACTCAGAATTACGAGAATGGAATCTAGGCATTTTTCAAGGATTAACTATTCCTGAAATGCACGAAAAGTTTCCCCAAGAGCGACAAGATTTTGAACGTAATGATTTTGAATATCTCATCCCTGAAGGCGAAAGTTTAAGGCAACTTAAACAAAGAAGTTTTGATGTTTTGACTGCGATCGCTCAACAGCATTTAGAGGAAACGGTTGTCGTGGTAACTCATGGTGGTATCTTAATGTGTTTTTTTGAAGAAGTTCTTGGAATTATCCATGAAAAGCCTTTACATTTTAGACAAAATCATGCGAACTTCTGCGCTTTTGAGTCTGTTAACGGGCGTTGGAATCTTATGGTTTGGAATGATATTAGTCATCTCGAAAATAATGAAATATAACCTATTGGGTGATAGCGACCTACGAGTATCTGAAATTTGCCTAGGAACAATGACCTACGGATATCAGAATACCCAAGAAGAAGCCCATAAACTGTTAGATTATGCCGTTTCTCAAGGTGTTAACTTTATTGACACTTCCGAAACCTATCCCTTTCCCAATCCCACAAAAACCTTGGGGATGACAGAGGAATATATGGGACAGTGGTTAATTAAACAGCAACGGGATCAATTAATAATTGCCACTAAAATAGCTGGCGTTAGTCCCCAATTAACTTGGATTAGAAATGGTCAAAATCGCATTGACCGGGCTAATGTCATAGAAGCTGTAGAAGGCAGTCTTAAACGCTTACAAACTGACTATATTGACTTATATCAAATTCATTGGCCTGATCGCTATGTACCGCTTTTTGGTGATCCAGATTATGACCCTCAACGGGAGCGAGACACCGTACCTATTGCAGAACAGTTAGAAGTTTTTGCTAATCTGATTAAAGACGGGAAAATTCGTTATTTAGGAGTAAGTAATGAAACGGCTTGGGGCGTTTGTGAATTTGGTCACATTGCCCAACAATTAAATTTACCTAAAATTGTCTCAATTCAGAATGGGTTTAGCCTTTTCAATCGTCTATTTCATCTAAATTTAGCAGAAGCTTGTCGGTTTAATAATGTCGGATTGTTGGCATATAATCCTCTAGCTTTTGGTTTTTTAACAGGCAAATATCTTTCAGATATTCCCAAAAACTCGCGTTTAGACTTATTTGGAGGAATGTATTCCCGTTATGATCAGGCGAATGTAACAGAAGGAACAAAAAGTTATGTGAATTTAGCGCGGAAATACGAAATTACCCCCGCCCAACTAGCCTTAGCTTATGTCAGAACTCGCTGGTTTGTTACGAGTACGATTGTTGGGTCAACAAAAATTGAACAACTGCAAGAAAACCTGGGTAGTGTTAACATTGAATTAGATCAGATTATTTTGACCGAAATTGAGCAAATTCATCATCGTTATCCTAATCCAACTCCTTAGACTTTACTGATAATTTATACTAAATTGAGAAGTAAAATTTGAAAAATAACAATTGTGGGTAAACCTATTTCTCCACCATCAATTTTGATTTAGACCCACATAAAAGAGCTAGAAACCAGATTTTTGTATTTTCCGTCTCTATTCCATAAAAAAATACTCCTCCAATTTTCCACTAATTGAAGGAGTAAAAATGTTACTTATTTTTTGTCTTTTTAGCTGAAGCTTTAGAGAATTAATTACTTAAATTATTGCTGGCGTAAGCATCCAAACTATAGGCAGGTACCCGGACGCTGTAGTCGGTTTCTTGACCTGTAACGGACTTAGCAATTTGCTCAAAGGAGTCAGAATTCCAATTCCGTTGGTGGATGGGTTTGGTTTGTTCGCCACGGAAGTAAGCCTGAGTCCCAATTACAGAAGCAGCAACCCAACCGACGACGAATAAAGAGATTAAAACTGTAAACATATTATTTTTCTCCTAAGCTGACTTAGTTTGTTCTTTATGTAAACGATTGTAACAGATAGTTAAAAAATATTGCAATAACTTGACAAA
>DMPJ01000101.1 GCA_003456035.1 Planktothrix sp. UBA8402 | reverse complement strand
TGGCAAGGTTAAAAGCACCAATATATGTAGGGGAATTAAAAAGGAGTTTAAATAAAATAAATGAAAGTATTTCTCACGATATAGATTTTTACATTAATGAAGTTTTAGACGAATTCATTAATTTACAATTCTTAGATTTATTTCCTGATGCGATGCGAAGACCCTCTAACCCGGGTCAAAATATTTTAGGCGATCGCGGAGAAAACTTATCCTCAGTATTACAAGCAATTTGTGAAAATCCCACCCGTAAAATCGCTGTATTAGAATGGTTAAAAGCATTAACGCCAATGGATGCGACTGATTTAGAATTTGTTACGGATATAACGGGTAAAATCCTACTGGTATTAATAGAAGCGAATGGTCAAAAAATCCCAATTATTAGTGCATCCGATGGAACTTTAAGATTTTTGGCTATGATTGCGGCGTTATTTAATGAATCTGATGATTTACCTAATTTTAGTTGTTATTTCTTGGAAGAATTAGATAACGGTCTTCATCCTACCCGTTTACATCTTCTCATAGAATTAATTGAAACTCGTGTTAAACAAACTAACTTGCAAATTATTGCCACAACCCATTCCTCGCAACTACTAAGATTATTAAGTTATGAAACATTACAAAATACCTCTTTAACTTATCGCTTAGAAAATCAACCCGATGCTAGAATTAAAAGAATTTTTGATATCTCCCCAGAAACAGAAACTTTAATTAAAGAACAAAGTTTAGCCCGTCTCCATGAGTCAGGATGGTTAGAAAATATTATGGAATTTTCTCAGGAGGAGGAATAGTTTATGAAAGTTTTAGTTATTCCTGAAGATTTCCGTAAAGATCAATATATGCTTAAACCCATTATCAAAGCAATGATGTCAAACTTAGGGAAAACAAAAGCTCAGGTTCAAGTTTGTCAAGACCCCCTATTAGGTGGAGTGAATGAAGCTTTAAAAATTGAAAATATATTAGCTATTATTAAACAGTATCGCGGAAAAGCTGATTTATTTATATTATGTGTTGACCGTGATGGAAAAGAGGGACGAAAACAAGCGTTAAACAAACTAGAACAAGAAGCAGCAAAAATTTTAACATCCCGTCAGAGTTTACTTTTAGCGGAAAATGCTTGGCAAGAAATAGAGGTATGGGTGTTAGCTGGATATGATTTATCTTCGGAATGGAAATGGCAAGAAGTCCGTCGAGAAGAACATCCAAAAGAACGATATTTTATACCCTTAGCTAAACAACAAAATCTGTTAGAAACCCCAGGAGAAGGTCGAAAAATTATGGCTGAAAAAGCTGCTGGAAACTATAAACGACTACGGCAACTTTGTCCAGAAGATTTGTTGAATTTAGAACAGCGAATTAAAGACTGGATAGATGAAGTAAAATGAAGCAATATTTCTATTTTAATTAGATTACAGTGATCGGATTTGTGACAACTCCCTAAAAAATGTTAATATAGAAACAACTCAAATCTATAATTAAAAGAGGTAATTCTGCCATGAAAACCTTAGTAAAATGGTCTGTAGAGGATTATCACCAGATAATTAATACTGGGATTTTGTGCGATCGCCAAGTTGAACTATTAGCAGGTGAAATTATTGAAATGAGTCCCGAAAGTCCCATTCATTTTAAAAAATAAAGTAAATAGCATCTTGAATTACAGGAGAATCTATGAACTCAACCACCCATGAAACAGACTTTTATGCTTGGACAAATGAACAGGTACAGCTATTAAAAACGGGACAACTTAATCAAATTGATTGGCAAAACATTGCTGAAGAAATAGAGGACATGGGACGCTCGGAAAAACGACAATTAGAAAGCCGATTAGAAGTTTTAATTATGCACTTATTAAAATGGCAATTTCAGCCTAACTTACGATCTCGGAGTTGGCAATTAACGATTAAAGAGCAACGCCTCCGGTTAGAAAAAATTCTACAAAAAAACCCTAGTCTTCAACCTAATTTGACTGAAGCGATAGAAGATGTCTATCCTTTGGCGACTCTGAGCGCGGAAAGAGAAACCGGGTTATCTTTATTTCCTGAAACTTGTCCCTATACCTTAACAGAGATTTTATCCCCTGAATTTTTACCAGAGTAAATGATTATATAAAATTTTACTCTATTTTGTAGAAACTCCCTAAAAAATGTTAATATAGAAACAACTCAACTCTATAATTAAAAGAGGTAATTCTGCCATGAAGACGTTAGTAAAATGGTCTGTAGAGGATTATCACCAGATGATTAATGCTGGGATTTTGTGCGATCGCAAAGTTGAACTATTAGTAGGTGAAATCGTTGAAATGAGTCCAGAAAGTCCGATTCATTATTATACTGCCAAGCAAGGCACGAAATATTTAGAAACCTTGTTAACGGGTAAAGCTGATATTCGTTTTAATGGCCCCATTACCATTTTAGACTCTGAACCCGAACCGGATATTGCTATTGTCCGACTACCAGAGTCAACTTATCAAGATCATCATCCATATAGTGAGGATATTTTTTGGATCATTGAAGTGGCTAAAAGTAGTTTAAAAAAAGATTTAGAATTAAAATTATCAATTTATGCTCAAGCTAGAATTGAGGAATATTGGGTTTTAGATTTATCCCAAAAACAATTAATCATATTTAGAAATCCTGAAAATAATATTTATTTGAGTCAACAAATTATTAATCAAGGGATGATTACCTCCTTAGCTTTTCCAGATATTGAGATATCTGTTGAAAGATTAATCAGTTAAATAGCGGTTTTCAAGATTCTGAACTTGTAGGGTGCGTAAGCCGCAGCGCACGCACCTCTTGTATAGATAGATACCAAGCAATCTAAAAAATCATTATCAACCCTTAAAGAAATTGATTTTTTGCTAATAGACTTAACCAGTTTGGGTTTTTTTCTCTATTAACTGATAGCTTGCTGGGTGTTTTTTTGTCGATGTAAGGCATAGAGTTGAAAGAAGACAATCATCCCTAAAACAAAACTGCCAATCACAGCAATAGCAGTATTAAGGGGCAAACTATTTTTGAATACTGCTAGTAAAACAATCACTAATAAAAGTACCGTTGGCACTTCATTTAAACCCCGGAATTGTTGACTGGTAAACCGGATTTTATTAGTTGCTAATTGTCGGATTATTCGACCACAATAAAAATGATAAGCGATTAAAACCGCAACTAATCCTAATTTTAGATGCAGCCACATATCTTTTAAAAGACTGGGTTCTGTGATTAAAAGTGCGATCGCCATTACCACTGTTACCACCATTCCCGGGGTTGTGATAATGCCATAAAGACGTTTTTCCATCAATTCATATTGTTCTTTTAAAATGCTGCGGGCGGGTTCGGGTTTGTCTTCGGCTTCGGCGTGATAAACAAATAATCTGACTAGATAAAATAAACCCGCAAACCAGACAACCATTCCGATGATATGAAAGGATTTAAACCAAAAATAAGTCATATATCCAATGAAAACCTAAAAATAAAGGTGGGCATAACCCACCTTACTGGATTTTGAACAATCTAGCAATTAAATCGCCTTTGATAATTTTTGTTCCTGTAGGGCGGGAGTATGGGTATCAAATAAAAAGGCAATATTTCTGACTAAAAGTCTGCCTAAGTTTGTCACCACAATGGAATCATAATTGGACTGAACTAAGCCATCGGCAATTAAGGGACGCATGGCGATTAATTCTTGGGCAAAGTAACTGTCAAAATCGAGATGATATTTAGATTCGATTTGAGATTTATCTAAGTAAAAACTAGACATAATTTGCATAATTACATCTCGTCTGAGAATATCATCTTTACTTAATTTAAACCCTTTACTTACGGGTAAAATGCCTTGATCAATGGCTTGATAATACTCTTTTAATCGTTTATGATTTTGAGCATAGGTATCTTCTAACATACTAATGGATGTTAAGCCAAATCCATAAAGTTCGGCTTCGGGTTGGGTTGTATAACCTTGAAAATTCCGTTTTAAGGTTGAATTTCGTTGGGCGATCGCTAATTCATCATTGGGTTTAGCAAAGTGATCCATGCCAATAAAAACATAGCCATTATCGGTTAATTCTTGGATCGACATTTGCCAAATTTCTAACTTTTCATGGGGTTGGGGTAAGGCAGATTGGGGAATATTTTTCTGTACAGGTTTCATCCAGGGAACATAGGCAAAGTTAAAAATTGCAATTCGATCTGGATCGAGTTTAATGGTTTTTTGAATGGTTTCTTTAAAGCTGGACAAGGTTTGATGAGGTAAGCCATAAATTAAGTCTACATTCACACTTTCAAACCCGGCTTCTTTAATCCAGTCCATCACATCAAATAGCAGAGCTTCCGGTTGGACTCTATTAACTGCTTCTTGAACCTGGGGATTAAAGTCTTGAATCCCAAAACTAATTCGATTAAACCCGATCTGTTTGAGGAAAAAGATATAGTTTTTATCGACATATCGAGGATTAATCTCAATAGAAATTTCGGCTTTATCGTCAAAGGTGAACTGTTTATTAATTGTTCCCCATAAGGAGTCAACTTGTTCTAAGGATAAGTAATTTGGTGTGCCACCGCCCCAATGCAGTTGGGTAACTGGGCGTCGAGTATCAATAAACACGGAAGTGAATTCAATTTCTTTTGACAAATAGTCGATATAAGTTTTAGCTGCATTTTTATTACTAGAAACAATCACATTACAGCCGCAGAAATAACAAGCTGTTTGGCAAAAGGGAATATGAAAATAGAGAGATAAGGGAGATTGGCGTTGATTAGATTCAGTTAAGGAAAATTCCCAGTCTAAGGGCGTAAATCCATCTTTTAATTCCGTAGCTGGTGGATAACTGGTATAACGAGGAACCGCATTACCGTATTTTTCAATTAAATCAAAATCAAACGCCACATTGGCAACCGAAAAAACCATTGATTTGTTCTCCCTAATAAGTTATGATTGTGGATAATAAACGAAATTAAACGGTAGCTGGAGTTGGAGCTTCTCCTAAATCTCGCAACATGGCAATATTCAGGGTAAAAGCGTTATTGGCTTCGGCGACAACTTGATCTTGGAGTTGTTCAGTTAGGACTAATTCATTCAATCTTTGACGATATAGGTTTTTAAATTCATTGATATCTGGAATTTCATCGAATTCATAAAAACAAATTCCTTGATGTTCTTCTAAATTAAAGACAGATTGGACGATTTTCTTTAAACTTTGTCCTCCAGATAAATCACCCATATAGCGAGTATAGGAGTGAGCAATTAATAACGTGGGTTCGGTAGCAGAAAGTTCACGAAGTCGGGAAACATAAGCTTGGGCAGCAGGAGAAGCGGTAATATTATCTGGCCAATGTTCTCCATAATAAAAGTTTAAGTCTTTCTCTAAATTGGCTTTCCGGTTGAGTTCGGGAAAATAAATTCTGCTAATATTTGGTTCGGTTTGATGAGATTGTAATTCTGCTTCTAATTGGCTATAAACAAAATATAAATTACTCAAAAGTTGACAAAAAGATTCTCTAGTGATCCCCCCGGATAAAAAGTTTTTCATAAATCCGGTATGTTCGGCATTACTGTGAGACTGTTGGGTGCCAAGTTTGAGTTTTTCAGCTAAGTTTGTCATGGTTTTATTGATGAATAAGATTAAATTTTTCTGAACAATAGACAGATTTGTCTACGGTGATCACGAGGTTTCGTTTTTACCGCTTGAATGAATGTATCACTATATCGCTGGTTGGTTATATATCTGTTACAATTCTTTACTGACTGAAAAATTTACAGAAAACACTAGACAAAACCGGAATCATATAGTTTAATAACTAGAGAGTAATATTTAAGGAATCGCAGCGATGGTAAATACTATCCAAAACCCCGAAACTCAAGGACTGCGCCCCGGTATTAAAAATCCGGTTCAAGAGACGTTGCTGACCCCTCGCTTCTACACAACGGACTTTGACGCGATGGCGAATATCGACTTATCCAGTTGNNGGAATTTTCGGCGGTTTTAGAGGAGTTACGCGCGGACTATAACCGCCACCATTTTGTTAGGGATGAAAAGTTTGACCAAAGTTGGGAACAAATTGATGAGAGAACCCGCTTGGCGTTTGTTGACTTTTTAGAACGGTCTTGTACTTCGGAATTTTCTGGTTTTTTATTATTTAAAGAGTTATCGCGTCAACTGAAAAATCGCAACGCTTTATTATCAGAAGCGTTTCATTTATTAGCCAGAGATGAAGCCCGTCATGCTGGGTTCATTAATAAAGCGATGTCGGATTTTAATTTATCGTTGGATTTAGGATATTTAACCAAAAACCGGACTTATACTTTCTTTAAGCCAGAGTGGATTATTTTCGCGGTTTATTTATCGGAAAAAATTGGTTATTGGCGTTATATTACGGTTTTTCGCCATTTAGAAAAACATCCCGAACATGAATATTATCCTTTATTCCGTTATTTTGAAAACTGGTGTCAGGATGAAAACCGTCATGGCGATTTCTTTAAGGTTTTATTGCGGTCGCAGCCCAATATGTGGCAAAGTTGGCAGGGTAGACTTTGGGCGCGGTTTTTCCTATTAACTGTGTTTGCAACCCATACTTTAACAGTTAATGAACGAGAAGATTTCTATGAAACTTTGGGGTTAGATGCAAAGGAATATAATCGTCATGTTGTGCGGAAAACTAATGAAACTTCCTTAAGAGCATTTCCAGAGGTTTTAGATACAGAACATCCTGACTTTTTCCGTCGTTTAGAACAATGTTCTGAGAATAATGTCAAGAATCAAAAAATTGATGCTACCGAAAAACCCAAGTTGGTTAAATTCCTATTAAAATTACCCACAAATTGTTCAACTTTGTGGCATTTACTAAGAATTTATTTAGCCAAACCCATTGATGCAGAAGCATTACGGGCAGAAGTATATTAATTTATTGATACAGTAACAGGGTTTTGATTCATTGAGTTAAAACCTTGTTTCTGCTCAAAAATTAATCATGAATTGTGCCATCGGGCATAATCGCCCGATTCAGATTAGCATTAGTTAAAATAGTCCGAGTTAGGTCTGCGCCTCGCAAATCAGCATTGGATAAGTTGGCTTCACTAAAATCGAGATAACTTAAATCGGCATCTTTGAAATTGACTCGACTGAGGTTTGTGTGATGGCTTGGTTCAGAACTTAAAACCCCTAAACCTGAAACTCCAAAAATTGCATGACAGAGCTTGGCTTTTTCTAGGTTAGCCTGTTCTAAAATCGCTCCACGTAAATTAGCATAACTCAAATCCGCTTCGACTAGAATTGCATAACTTAAGTCCGTTTGTTGATTATGGTTGGGGCGAAAATTAGCTTCAAAAATAATCGCTTGGGAAAGGTTGGCATTTTTTAAATTGCATCCTGATAAACAAGCTTTGATTAATTGAGCTTTTTCTAAGGATGCTTCAATTAGTTTTGCTCCAGTTAAATCAGCTTCTCGTAACTGAGCTTGATGTAGGTTTGCTTGAGTTAAATCAGCCCCCCAGAGAATAGTCTCACTTAAGTTAGCATAGAATAAATTAGCTTTAAACAGGTTAGCTTTTCCTAATCTTGCTTCTCGCAAATCGGCATAACTTAAATTAGCTCCGGTTAGGTTTAAATTGACTAAATTAGCTTCTTGTAAATCAACATAAGATAAATCAATATCAGGAAAATTCCGTTCTGCGGCTGCATATCTGCGGAGAAATTCATCAACATTCATGATAATATTAGGTTAAATCAATGATTAAAAAAATTGACTAAACGGCAGATTTAATGGCTCGAAGTTGTTCTAATTGTTGGTTTTGTTGCTGCATTTGAACAACTAAAGATTCACAAACTAAATCACAAACTTCAAATAAAAGGGGACTAGCAATTTCATAGTAAACGCTGACACCTTGTTGCGTGCGAGTAACAATTCCAGCTTGGGCTAAAACTTTTAAATGTTTAGAAACATTCGCCTGTCCTAACCCGGTGGCTTCAATAATTTGGGTCACATTTTTAGCCCCGGATTTTAAACAACAAATAATTTGTAACCGACTAACTTCTGATAGCACTTTAAAAAAGTCTGCCATCAATGTTAAGGCGGCGGGAGATAATTGTAAATATTCGCAGGTTGACGTCAGTTGCATGGATTTTAAACTGGGGTTCGTCATGGTCATGACTTAATAGCGTTATTGATATTATTTGTTTATTATATTACCACATTATCAGATAAATTGAAAGCGGCGATGGCTGCTGAATTGTTAAATCAAGTAGAGACGTTTTATTAATGTCTCTACTTGATTTTTAATCGAGATTTTGGCGGCGTTTTTTCTCGCTAAGTCGCAGTAAAATATCCGCGTGAACCTCTTTAGTAATCGGATATAAAAAAGTAAAAATCATCCCAATAACTAGAAAAAGGGTGGGTAAGAGGCTAATGGCTAACCGAATTGCTAACAGAGCCGAGTCCGGTTGAATCGGGACAGGGTTATCGGGAGTAGTAGGCTGAAATCCCGCAAAACCCAAGGATTGTCCAACTAAAAATAACCCAACGGCTAATCCGATTTTTTGCAAAAAAACCATGAAAGAATAAAAAACTCCTTCCCGTCTTTGTCCGGTATTTAATTCATCTAAATCAATAACATCAGGAATCATTGACCAGGGAACTAAATAGGCCGTTGAGACCCCGCATCCGGCTAAAATTGCTAGAATATACATTAAGCTAACTTGCCCAGGTTGGAGGAAAAATAAACCCGCTTGGGCAATGATCCACAACCCCATTCCCATAAAATAAATCGATTTTTTCCCATAACGTTTACTAATAGCACTCCAGACAAATAACATCACTAAAGAGGTTCCTTGAACCACCATGGCCATCAGGGGAAACATTACTTTAGGAAGTCCCATCCAATTGATGACAAAATAGGCTAAAATTGAAGCGGTGAGTTGCACTCCTAACCAGGAACAAAGATAAATTCCAATCACCAATAAAAAAGGTCGATTACTCAAAGCAATTTTGATTTGTTCCACCAGGGGAAGGCTATCGGAATTATCCTGATTTCCTGATGTAGAATGTCTCGACCATACCCGCTTCCTGGTGCCCAGAAAACACCAAAACAGTGGAATAACTGATAAAATCGCACAAACTCCCCCCAAAACCAAATATTCTTGATAGGTAGAATCAGGAGAATCAGGAATTAAAACAGAAATAATTGTTGCTACAATTAAAGAGAAAATACCACCACCAATAGAAAAAGAGAAGCGAAAACTATTGAGAATGGTGCGTTCATCATAGTCCGAT
>DMPJ01000175.1 GCA_003456035.1 Planktothrix sp. UBA8402 | reverse complement strand
TTCGTAATTCGTAATTCCCAATTCCCTGCTAGAATTTAGAGTTTTTTCTTAAAAATGCAAGACTTATTAATAGCCATATTTAATGGAATTAGCATTGGTTCGGTGTTGTTAATGGCAGCATTAGGACTTGCTATTGTCTTTGGACTCATGGGTGTAATTAACCTCGCTCATGGGGAATTAATTATGTTAGGAGCCTATACAACTTTTGTGGTTCAAAATATCTTCAGACCCTTGGGAGAACCTCTATTTAGTACCTATATTATTTTTGCCATTCCGATTGCTTTTATCGTCACAGCTTTAGCGGGATTAGCATTAGAAAGAGGTGTAATTAGATTTCTGTATGGAAGACCCTTAGAAACCTTATTAGCAACTTGGGGAGTGAGTTTAATTTTACAGCAATTTGTTCGCAGTGTTAGTAGTACCTTTGTGATCGGAATTGTTATATTTTGTCTGCTATTTTTTGGCGGATTATGGGTACTACGTCGTCGTCCCAATTGGGAAAACATTCAAAAGTGGGCGGTTTCCGTTTTGTTCCTATTATCATCAGGAATCGCTCTAACTATTGGATTAATAATTGGACAAAGCCAAAAAGCCTTATCAAAACCTTGGTTTAGTGCTAGAAACGTCGATGTTACCGCCCCGCCTTGGTTGCGAGGAGGATTAGAATTAGGAACTTTTCAGATTCCTTATGCTCGGGTTTTTATTATTGTTTTAACCATACTTTGCTTAATCGGAATTTATTGGTTTTTTAACCAATCTAATTGGGGATTAAGGATTCGTTCAGTCACCCAAAATCGCACCATGAGTGCCTGTTTAGGTATCCCCACCGATACCGTTGATGCCCTCACCTTTGCCATCGGTTCAGGACTCGCAGGAATTGCCGGATGTGCGATTACATTATTAGGCTCGGTCGGCCCAAATACCGGACAAAATTATATTGTTGATACCTTCATGGTGGTAGTGGTTGGAGGAGTAGGAAATCTGCTCGGAACAGTGATTGCTTCCTTCGCCATTGGTGTTACCAGTTATTTAATCGGTTCAGGAACTATAGCCCTATTATTAACGAACATGAATGCTGCCCCTTTATTCGTTAATTTTTTCAACTTTTTTGCGACAACCAGTATGGCAAAAGTGTTAGTTTTTGTATTAATTATTGCCTTTTTACAAGTTAAACCATCAGGAATATTTCCACAAAAAGGGAGAACGGCTGAATTATGAATAATGATATTAGTATTCTGGCTAAAACCAAGAAGCAGAAACGCCAAAAATTGCTAATTGAAGGGGCTATTATTGTGGGGTTTAGCTTGTTTTTTGCCCTAATTATGCCCTTAATATTACCCACCTTTCGTTTACAACTGTTGGGTAGATTTCTCGCTTTAGCAATTGCCGCATTAGGGATTGATTTAATCTGGGGATATACGGGATTATTGAGTTTAGGACATGGGATATTTTTTGCATTAGGTGGTTATGCCTTAGCTATGTATCTAAAATTGCAACTTCCCCCTGGAGAAATCCCCGATTTTTTTACTCTCTATGGAGTCAATGATTTACCCTGGTTATGGAAACCCTTTTATTCCTTTCCTTTCACTATATTTGCAGTAATTATTATTCCGGGTATTGTCGCCGGATTATTAGGGTATTTAGTGTTTAGAAACCGAATTAAAGGGGTGTATTTTTCGATTATTACCCAAGCGGCATTAATCGTATTCTTTAACTTCTTTAACGGTCAACAACAACTAATTAATGGAACCAACGGATTAAAAACAGAAACCGATAAAATCTTTGGATTTGTTGTCGGTTCTGCCCCGGTTCAGTTAGCATTTTATGAAATCACAATTTTGTTTTTAATTGCTACCTATTTACTCTGTCGTTGGTTAACCAGTGGACGGTTTGGTAATTTATTAATTGCGATTAGAGATGATGAATTTCGGTTGAGATTCTCCGGTTATAATCCCACTTGGTTTAAGGTTTTAGTCTTTGCGATTTCGGGAGCATTTGCCGGAATTGCGGGCGCATTATATACTGTTCAAACCGGAATTATTACCCCGAATGCGATGGATGTTGCCTTTTCAATTGAAATGGTAATTTGGGTGGCAGTAGGAGGAAGAGGAAGTTTAATTGGGGCAATTTTAGGAACCCTATTAGTGCGCTTAGGAAGAACCGTATTAAGTGAACAATTCCCCGAAGTTTGGCTATTTTTTCAAGGGGCATTATTCTTAATTGTAGTCACAATATTACCCGATGGAATTGTGGGATGGATAAGAAACCTGGGATTTGATCAAATTCGTGCGTTATTAGGATTTTCCAAAGCAGTAGCAACCTATCCTAGTTTGGAAGAAGACCCGGAAATCGAGTTAGAAAGATCAGAATTTGAACAGAAAATAACCAAAGATTAAAACTATGATTGCTAAAATTTTAGAAATTAATGATGTTACTGTCAGTTTTGATGGATTTAAAGCCCTCAATCACTTAAATTTTAGTATGGATGTGGGGGAATTGCGAGTAATTATTGGCCCGAATGGGGCGGGTAAAACCACGTTTTTAGATGTAATTACTGGAAAAGTTCAACCCAGCGAAGGACAGGTTATTTTTAAAGGGCGTAATCTGAGAAAAATGCCTGAATATCAAATTGCTTGTTTTGGAATTGGACGCAAGTTTCAAACCCCTAGAATTTATCTAAATTTAACGGTTAGAGATAATTTAGATTTAGCTTGTAACCGCAATAAAAATGTATTTTCTACCTTATTTCAACGGACTACAGGGGCAGAAATTAGAAACGTTGCGGGACTATTAGAAACTATTGGATTAATTGCTAAAGCAGATTTTACGGCGGCGTTACTCTCTCACGGTGAAAAACAACGGTTAGAAATTGGGATGTTAGTAGCACAATCTCCCGATTTATTATTAGTAGATGAACCCGTAGCGGGACTTACGGATGAAGAAACGGAAAATGTGGGTAATTTGCTGTTAGCATTAGCAGAAAGTCACTCGATTATTGTGATTGAACATGATATGGAATTTGTCCGACAAATTGCCAGAACTGTGACGGTTTTACATCAAGGTTCGGTATTATGTCAAGGAGATATGGATGAAGTGCAAAATGACCCCCGGGTGATTGAGGTTTATTTGGGAAAACAAGAGGCGGAGTAGTACCCCCCAAGAGAAATTTATATCTGTG
>DMPJ01000091.1:2523-2895 GCA_003456035.1 Planktothrix sp. UBA8402 | reverse complement strand
GGGATAAATGGGAGGGATATGAATATGATTAGATCTGACTAACACTAACCAACGTCCATCTAGGGTCAAATAACCCAATTCTGCGATATAATCTCGATCACTCATCGGAATGGGGATATGCCATTCTCTGGCCATCTCATCACACTCATATTCCTGCATGGACAATGGCGGCTGGGTATCGAGATCAATTGCAGTGACGTCATAAACCCGCAGCAGAAGGTGTTTTCCCCCTTGGTAACGCAAATGTTCTTTATGTTCGTTGGGAATATCCCAATACGCATAGGCCCAATTTGGGTCACGGGGTAGCAGGAAAATCTGACTATGACCATATCCATCGGGTAACGGTGGAAGTCCTTGGTCTACATCCGCAAG
>DMPJ01000091.1:775-2438 GCA_003456035.1 Planktothrix sp. UBA8402 | reverse complement strand
TCAGATTCTACTATTTCTGAAACTGATATTTTTGCTTCTGTTAATTCATTGTTAACCTTAGCAACTGTTGGAGATGCTTCCGTAATATCCGGTTCTACGATAACAGATTCCTGCTCAATATTTAATTCAGATTCTACTATTTCTGAAACTGATATTTCCGATTCTGTTAATTCATTATCAACCTTAGCAACCGTTGGAGATATTTCGACAATATCCGATTCTATAATAACAGATTCCTGCTCAATATCTGGTTCAAATTCTACTATTTCTGAAACTAATATTTCCGGTTCTGTTAATTGATTATTAACCGTAGCAACTGTTGGAGATGCTTCCGTAATATCCGGTTCCATAATAACAGATTCCTGCTCAATATCTGGTTCAGATTTTACTATTTCTGAAACTGATATATTCTCAATTGGTGTTTTTGTGGTCAAAAATTCTGAGATGACGGCTTCAGCTTCAGCTTGATCAATTTCCTTGATTAATACCACCTCTGAAACCTCCTCAATTCCCCCATTTTCAACAGGATAAAATTCCGGCTGCGGAGACTCTGATGAGATAAAAAATTCTGCTTCTGGTTGGGTTTTAACCGGATTTTCAAATAAGATTAATTCTTGATTTGGAATTGCGATCGCAGAATCTACAGTATCCGCCTCTGATGCTATTAAACTAATAGGTTCAGACCCTTGTGGTTGTAGATTTTCTTCTAATTCAACCGTTTCCGTCTGAGTCCCTTTTGTAATAATAGTACGAGGGAGAGAAACCGTAGTAACAGTCGAAGAAAATTGAGTTTTTAATGGTTCTATAAACTGATTATTAATATTTGGAGAAAATTGAGTTTTGAGCGGTTTTGTCAACCCATTAAAATCCATTCCTCCTGCTAACACCTGACTAGAATTCGTCGGAGGTTGCTCGTTTATCACATCGGGTTTAGTAGATAATGGGGGAGAAATAGGGTCTTCGGGTTGTTTAACTAGGGACTGAGAACGTTGAGTTTTGAGTTTTAAATTAACCCATAAACCCAAAAACGGAATCACAGGTAATAACCACCACAACCAAATCGGTATTTCCCCTTCCGTCGTAGGAACCGTTGCTGGCTGGCGCGAAGATTGCCCCACCAGGTTATCATTTTTGGTGTTAGCTTGGGGTGAAGGCGAATCAATCCGGCTCAAGAGGATTTGTTGTTGAGAACTCAAGTCCACCCCAGAATTTGATCCCGGTTTCAGCTTTAAATCCTTTGCTGGGCGAACACTCAAGTCCTGGGGAGCAGTATTAATCTTCCTAACCTGTGCGGGAGACAATAAGGACGACTCTAACAGCGTAGCAGCAGAAGTGACACTAGAGTTGGAGTTCCATCGAGAGGTCGCCCAGGCGACGGGACTCGTTGCTATTGATAACAATAACGTTAAAGTCACTATCGACGCATCTTTTTTATTTAACAACATATATATAATCGCAAGCTGATCATTCTTAATTTAACTGAAAATCAAAGGTTAACGATCAATATTTTAGCTTAATATATCAGAATATCAGAGTATGGGAGACTGGGGCTAACTCCCTGGGAATATAATACAAGCTGGTTAATTCTATATCAAAACTAATTTTTCCGCCCTAATGCTGTAGGTTTCCAATAGTTTACATCAGGTTAACAATGATTGGTTAT
>DMPJ01000091.1:0-740 GCA_003456035.1 Planktothrix sp. UBA8402 | reverse complement strand
CCATAACCAGGAGAAGATTTATATAAATTATCTAATTGATTTCGCGCATCTTGAACCGATAAAGAGCGCATCACTAATAAAGGTTCATTAATTAAATTTCCCGTTTCATCAAGTAGTTCTGGATGCAGCATTTTTTTGATTCGTCCTGAGTTCGTTGACCCGCCATAATTGCGATCATCAGGAAGTTTCTGGGATTCCATACCTACCGTCAAAAGACTATGAATTAAATTACGAACAGCCAGAAAAGCCAAAATTGTAAAAGCTAAGACATAAACTATGTGTAACATTTTTATCTCCTTAAGGGTAGGGTTTATTTGGTTAATTTACAACCGTTTTCTAATAGAAAGGGGATTTTATTTTAGAGCTTGATCTGGGCGGGTCATTGAAAAACTCAGATACCTAGATATTGACATACTATATCAACAAATTGAAGTTTTTTGCTGAAAAAGATGATCAATTTTCTCCTGGGGTTAGCTCTCTAAGCTTAATTTTTAACTTGATTAGCTTGTTCAGTGCGAAAGCGAGTCGATACTTGCCAACATTCTGTTAATAGTTTATGCCAAGGTATTAATACTGTCATTTCAATTCCCACTTGTCCCCCGGTCGCATGAAACAGGGTTTTAGTCGCTATCACCTTCTGTTGGGCTTGAGTAATTCGGTTGAGGAGGTCAAATTGTTGAGGTTGAGTCAAAAAGGAGATCTCCTCTGTTTCCAAAAGATGTCGCGACCTTTGAAACCAG
>DMPJ01000389.1 GCA_003456035.1 Planktothrix sp. UBA8402 | reverse complement strand
AGAGTCCAAAACGCAATGATCACGGAATTCTTCAAGTTGGATGTGATAAAGTGATATAGGGGATTTAAAAATCTTATCAGGTTTTATCTTTGACTAATAAGGATGGGAAATTTAATATGGCTCTTTCTAAGACTAATCAACCCAAGCCCTTGTGGAGTCGATTCCGTTTTCTTCCCTACGGTGTGCTGGGTCTTCTAATTTTTTATTTTAATTCTACTTGGGACTCTAATATTTTTGTTAAAGGATATTTGACACTAATAGAAACACAAACCTCGATCATTTTGTTATACTTTCTGATGGCTAGGCTTTCCAAAAGCCAGCAACGTAAAATCGATCTCTAATTCCTACTAATCTAACTTAGATTAGTCTTTTGAATGTTTTAAGTTCAGGAGAAGACCTCATGAAAAATAAATTTGTAGCAGCTTTACTGGCTTTCTTTTTTGGTATATTTGGGATTCATAAGTTTTATTTGGGAGAAAATTTTGGCAGAATTATGTATTTCTTGTTTTCTTGGACTTTTATTCCGGGTATTCTCGCCTTTTTTGATTTTCTGGGTTTATTATTAATGTCAGATCAAGCCTTTGATGCTAGATTTAATCCAGGTCTTAACGGCGCAGTTTTAAATGGGAGTCGATCTCGACAGGATGTAACCCTGGCAATTTCTCAATTAAAAAAACTCTATGATCAAGATGCAATTACCGCCGAAGAATACGAAGAAAAACGTCGCAAATTATTAAATGAATTGTAAACATCAATAGGAGTGACATTCGCGTGTCCAATCTATCCCAATGGTTTCAGAAAATCCCGCAGTGGTTATACTGGTCTTTATTTCCCGTATTAGGAGGATTAGCAATTGTCTATGCGGGAAATAAAACTAAAACTCAATCTTGGATTTATACAGGTTTAGGTTTTGTGGCTGCGGCTTTTATTTTATCCAATACTTCTTTAGGTGGGATGGTTTGGATAGCTCAAATTATCACAGCGATCGCCCTGAGAAAAGAATTTTTAGCCAAAACCTATCCTAATTCTTTAGCAAATTCTAATGAATCTCATCTAATTAAATTAATTGCTAAAAATCGAGATAAAATTGATATCAATAACTGTTCTAAAAATGATTTAGTTCACGGTTTAGATTTACCGATTGTTTACGCCAATGAAATTGATTCCATGAAACAGGAAGGCTATAATTTCACGAGTTTAGAAGAACTTTCAGAATTAATTGGGATTCCTGAAGCCACTTTAACACGAATTGAGCCTTTAGTTGTCTTTGGTTTCGATATCAATAAAGAAATTCATCATTCCTGGCGACGGTTAAATGTTTTATCCATTGATGAATTAGTCAGTTTAGGACTACATATCAACGCGGCTAAAATTATTATTTTAGAGCGTCAACAACGGGGGGGTTATAAGTCTTTTTTGGATTTCAAAAAACGGACAAAACTACCGTTAAATATCTATCGTCATATTTTATGATTATGGTTTTGGGTATTTTGGTATAGGTTGACGCTCTCCGGTCTGAAGATAACCTCGATTCTGCTGACATAATTAAATTAATTGCTTTCCAAAATATTATTAGCCACATAACTATGCTAATATCCCACAATTCTCAGTTTTTAGCAGAAAATAGGGTTTTTGGTGCCGATGATCAAAGCAGTCTTAAACAAACAGAAGCAGAATTGGAACAACAAAAACTAGATTTTCAGGCAGTTAATCGAGCGCTGGCGGTATTAAGTGCTTGTACCCAAGCCGTAATTCGCGCCAGCGATGAAATAGCACTGCTCCAGACCCTTTGCCAGTTAATTACCCAAGAAGCAGCCTATCGCATGGCTTGGGTTGCTTACGTTTGCCATGATCAAGCTAAAAGCGTCAAAGCGATGGCTTGGGCTGGCCATGAAGCCGATTATTTAGAAACCGTTAATATTACCTGGGCGGATACCGAGAGAGGCAGAGGGCCTACGGGACAGGTGATTCGCTCCGGACATCCCGTTGCTTGCCAAAATATGCTCAATGACCCCAATTTTGCCCCCTGGCGCGAAGCCGCACAACAGCGAGGCTATCAATCATCCTTAGTGCTTCCTATGCTTAATAATGGCGAAGTATTTGGGACTTTGAATATTTACTCAGCCGAGGCCTATGCTTTTAATCCCCAAGAGGTAGAATTATTAACTGAACTGACTGATAGCCTCAGTTTTGGTATTGTGGCATTACGCGCCGAACAAGCCCTTCGAGAAAGTGAACAACGCTATCGCTTATTAGCAGAAAATATTAACGATTTAGTCTGTCTTCATGATCGGGATCGTCGTTATCTCTACCTGAGTCCTTCTTGTAAATCTTTGCTAGGCTATGATGATGATGAATTAATTGGAAAAGATCCCTATATTTTATTCCATCCAGATGACCGCGATCGCGTTGCTGAAGAATTTCGCGCGGCAATTTTAGGTAAAAATCATATTTCTATAACCTATCGGATTAATCAGAAATCGGGAAACTATATTTGGTTAGAAACTTTAACCAAACCAATTTTAGATCAGGCGGGTAACTTAATTAAAATTCAAACAACTTCTAGGGATGTCAC
>DMPJ01000152.1 GCA_003456035.1 Planktothrix sp. UBA8402 | reverse complement strand
GGGGTTAGGGGGGATCATCTTTAGCGGTTATAATTCTATTTAATATTGGTTTGGTGCGTGCGCTTCGCTTACGCACCCTACGGGGTTAATGGAGGTAGGTATAACGCCGCAAACTGCGTTCGTAGTTTTGTAATAGCAGTTGAGATTCTTCTAAACTAATCCGTTTTTGTTCTAACGCCTGTTCAGTTTGGCGACGAATACTTTCAATTAAATCCTCCGTATCATACTGTACATAACCTAATACTTCGTTCATGGTATCGCCTTTAATTACGGATTCAATTTGATATCCTTGGGGAGTTAATTTGATATGAACAACGTTAGTATTGCCAAATAAATTATGTAGATTTCCCATAATTTCTTGATACGCACCCGCTAGGAACATTCCTAAATAATAGGGTTGTTTTTCATTGGGATTTTGAGATGGATTTGAACTCGGTTGTAAAGAATGTAATTCTAAAACATATTTCACATCTCGTAAATCAATAAATTGATCAATTTTGCCATCACTATCACAGGTTAAATCCGCTAAAGTTGCCCGTTTTGTCGGTTCTTCATCTAATCTATGAATTGGCATTATGGGAAATAATTGATCAATTGCCCAGGTATCGGGGGCGGATTTGAAAACCGAAAGATTGACATAATAAATTGAAGCCATAATCTTTTCTAAGTCTTCTAATTCATCGGGAATATAATCGGAATTTCTGACAATTTCTAAGATTTTTCGACAACAAGCCCAATGGATTTTTTCGGCTTTAGCGCGATCGCTTAAACTTAAATAACCAAACCCAAATAAACTAATTGCTTCCCCTTTAAATTGGGTAGAATCGTGATAGGCTTCCTGGTAGTTATCTTGATTAATTGACTGATAAGTGTCATCTAAATTCCTTAAAATTAGATGATCTGTTTCGGAAATATTAGGAGGTTCCCCCATCGGAATATCACTACTTCCTAACACATCAAATACTAAGACAGATTGATGGGAAGCGATCGCCCTGCCACTTTCACTAATTAAGGTCGGAACAGGTAATTTTCGCTCCTCACAAGCCTCTTTAACCTCGGCTACAACATCATTAGCATAATTCTGCATATTGTAGTTTTTAGAGGCGTGGGAATTGGTTTTAGACCCGTCATAATCGACGCCTAAACCTCCCCCCACATCCAAATATTTCATGTTTGCTCCTAAGTTAGCCAATTCTACATAAATTTGACTAGCTTCTTGCAGGGCATCTTTAATTACACTAATCGAAGGAATTTGGGAGCCAATATGAAAATGTAACAGTTGCAAACAGTCTAACATTTCGGCTTTTTTCAACTTTTCAACTACTTCCATAATTTCTGGAATCGTTAAGCCAAATTTAGCGCGATCGCCCGTTGATCCCCCCCAACGTCCCATACCCAATGTACTCAATTTTGCCCGGACTCCGACAATCGGACGAATGCCTAATTGTTGACTCGCCGCCATGACTAAATCCACTTCTTCAATTTGTTCTAAAACAATAATTGCCGTTTGTCCCAGTCGTTGCGCTAACAGGGCGGTATCAATATATTCTTGGTCTTTATAACCATTACAAATTAACAAAGAATCGGGATTTTTTAATAAGGCTAAAGCAATTAATAATTCTGGCTTTGACCCCGCTTCTAATCCAAAATGATAGGGTTGACCAAACCTAACTAAATCTTCGAGTAAATGGCGTTCTTGATTACATTTAACTGGATAAACTCCGCGATAAACCCCGGGATAACTGTAACGGGCGATCGCTTTAGCAAAACAAGCATTTAAGCGTTCTATTCTGTCTTCGAGAATATCAGGAAAACGAATTAATAAAGGTAATTCAATATTGCGGCTTTTCAGAGATTCAACTAATTTTAATAAATCTAAAGATCCGCCTCGGTTGGCTTTAGGAGAAACCGTGACATCCCCGGCGGCATTAATTGAAAAATAAGGATCTCCCCATCCTTGAATGCGATAGAGTTTTTCGCTATCTTCAATTGTCCAGGTTTTTTGAGCTTTTCCGTTGGAGGACTCCGTTGCAACTTCTTGGATTTGGGTTTTAGGGGCGAGTTCGTTGACGTCCATATTTTTTATCCTTACCTTTGAGTAACCATGATAGGACTTACGCACCAAACCGGGTTTCTGAACGAGAAATNNTTTGGTCTTGTGCGTAAGTCCTGCATGAGAAAGTTTAGCAGGTTGAGTTAATATTGACCTAAAATCAAAGGTCGTAAGAGAATTTATTCCCTGACTAATTAATTTGGTTTTCCGCCTCCAATTAAATATAATAGTGCCATTCTGACAGCAATACCACTGGTAACTTGTTGAGAAATTAAACTAAATTGTGGATCATCCATTAATTCCGAACTTAATTCTACGCCTCGATTTACTGGCCCTGGATGCAATATTTTAACATGGGGTTTACAGGATTTTAAACGTTCATGGGTCAGACCAAATAATTGATGATATTCGCGTAAACTGGGTAATAAATGGGCGGTCATTCGTTCTTTTTGTAACCGTAAGGTCATGACGAAATCTGCATCTTCTAAAGCGGGTTCTAAATTCCAATGTAAAAATAATTTTCCAGGGCGATTTTTGCCAAATTCAGCAAATAATTCTGGGAGTAAAGTTGGGGGAGCAGCTAAGTGTAATTCGGCTTCAGTTGCGGTTAAACTCCAAATATTAGAACGGGCAACCCGAGAATGTAAAATATCTCCAACGATGGCTATTTTTTTACCGTTTAATAGTTCAATTTGAGGGTTATCGGGGTCAATAATTCGACAAATTGTGAATAAATCTAATAAGGCTTGGGAAGGGTGTTCGTGCTGACCATCTCCGGCATTTAAGACTGCTACTTTCGCATTTAAACGATCTAATTCGGCTGCAATTGCAAAGGGAACTCCGGCTTCTTTATGACGAATTACCATCATATCTGTTCCCATAGCTAAATAGGTTTTAGCGGTATCGAGAATAGTTTCTCCTTTGGTCAAAGAGGAAGTACCAGGAGCAAAATTTAAGGTATCTGCTGATAGTCGTTTGGCGGCGAGTTCAAAACTGTTACGAGTTCGGGTTGAAGGTTCAAAAAATAAATTTGCCACCACCTGACCTTGGAGGGCGGGAACTTTTTTGGTGCGACGACCTAATACTTCTCGAAAGCTGGTTGCTGTTTGTAGAATTGTGTTATATTCCGTCGCCATAAAATCAGCTAGGGATAAGATATGGCGGCGAGTCCAGGGAGCAGTAGCCATGATAAAATAATTAGAGGTTATAGGATTTTAGCATCAGAATTTGAGGTCTAAAATCATCGGAATTTTGATCCAAAATTTAATTATACTTGGTGATGGTTCAAAGCGGAATAGGAACCTCAAGACTTGAATAATAAAGTAATAGTTATTTGCAGAATATACTTGAAACCATGAACAGTATCCAATACTTTTTGCCCGCTTGTATCCTTAGCGTCACTATTCTTAGTTTAGGTAGTTGTAGTTCTCCTCCGGTGGAAACCGAAACCCAACAGCAACCGACTCCTGAAGCCACAATTTCCCCTCAACCTCAAAAACAAGCTCTCTCCCCTGCTAACACGGTTCCTGTGACCATTTATCAGGTGGATAGTCAATGTTCTGAGTTAGTTCCTCGTCAAATTACGGTTCCCAAAGCAGAGGCTTTAGAAACAGCAATTGCTGAAGTTTTAGAACAACAAAGTAGTTCTGATTTCACCTTGAATTATCGAGTAAATGTGGACGCAGACAAACAAATTGTGACTATAGATTTTCGCGTTCCTACTAATGCGGATCGGACGTTTAATTCCTTATCTAGTTGTGAACAATTAGCTTTATTTGGTAGTTTACGCCAAACTATTACCAGTAATCCTGACTGGCAAATTAATCAGGTAATTTTTACCGAGCAGGGAGAAGAAATCACTTTATAATAAGAGCTTTAGGGGTTTAATTAAGCCAGAGGTTTGTCTACAAATCCAAGAGTTGCTATAGTAAGTTGTGAACTTTTTATTTAATTAAATTTTTTGTGAACCAACTTCGCCGCTTAGATTGGTCTTACCTTTACGCTTTCTTAGGAGAAGCAACTCTTGCTTTAACCTTTGTATTTTATATTGCGATCGCTCGTGTTCTAGAGCCAGAGGAATATGGGATTTTTGCAGCTGCGATCGCTCTAGCTGCGATTCTCTCCCTGTTCATTCAATTCGGTTTTCCCACTCTAAGGAACCGTGAAGTCGCAGCGAATCCCATAGAAGGCCCTAAATCCATCATGCGTTTTCTGCTGTTGGAAGTTTTGACTTCTATACCCGTACTCGTGGTACTACTCCCCTTAGCCTTACTACTCGGTTACCAAGGGGATGGATTAATCATTTGTTACTTAGCGGTTCTGTCGGAAGTGGCGCGTGCTGCCAAATTGACCTTGCGTGGCACTTTCAAGGGAATGGGATGGTTTAGAACAGATAGCATTGCAGTTGCCATTGAACGGACTACCGTTGTTGTGATTGCGATTACGGTTTTGTTTGGGACAAAAAACTTGATCTGGGTGATGGCAAGTGTCGTTATTGTTCGCTTCTTGGATATTTTTGGAGTCGTCTACTACTTAAACCGAAAACTTAATATTTGGTCTACTTTAAGCTTCAACAATTGCTTAGAATCCTTGAAAATCGCTTATCCGTTTGCCGTATCAGGAATTCTCTGGATTCTGTTTTACCAGATTGATCTGGTGATGATCAAAGGTATGGGTTTCAATGAAGAAGCTGGACTCTACAGTGCTGCCTACCGCCTTTTAGAAATTTTCTCTTCTCTGCCAAGAGTTATTTTATATGTTATTTTTACTCGGTTAGCGCGTTATCATGCCAATGAACCGGAGAAGGTTCCTGAGCAAATCTACAAAGCAACTCGCGTTCTCTTAGGTGGGGTTTTACCAATTATTTTGGTCGCTGTCTGCTTTCAGAAACCTTTAGTCCAAATGCTTTATGGGGCTAAGTATATGGGTTCTATTCCGTCTTTAAGCATTCTCCTACCGAGTTTAAGTGTCAGTATGTTTGGGGCATTGACACAACGGTTTTTGCAAGCAACAGGACGTGAGAAAACCTTGCCTCGAATTTTGTTAATCACAACCCTCACCAATATTGCCATTAATTTTATGCTGATTCCTCGTCTAGGAGGAATGGGTGCAGCTTTGGCAACTTTAATTAGTGAGATTGTGTTATGTGGAATCGGACTTCTGACTATGTTTCGTGACGGATACAAACGAGTTACTAAACGCCTTTACGGGATTGTATTATGTGGTTTAATTGCAACAGGTAGTCCTTCGCTGATGTTAATTGGATTATCTCCCGTTGTTGGGATTGGATTAATAATTGTTAGCTTGGTTACAATCCTTTTCCTCTTCCGTCGTCAACAATTTTTAGGAGCAAATTAAGGGAGTTCGCAGTTAGGGACTTGGGAGTTCTGAGTTAATAAGCTCAAGTTAGAAACCCCTGTCACAGTTTAGCTTAACAGGGGATTATCCCAAAAATTACTGTTAAGTTATTTCTACTATCCTGCACTAGAGGATTCTACCGTCACTTCAGTGGGCGTTGAAGTCCGGTAACGAATGACCCGCGCAGGTACTCCAGCAACAATGGCGTAGGGAGGAACATCCTTTGTTACCACTGCACCCGCAGCTACAATAGCACCTTTGCCAATCGTTACTCCATCCATCAGGGCTGCTGTTGCCCCGATCCACGCCCCCTCTTCAATGCTAGTTCCCCCACGAGGGTTAATTCCCTGGCTGGCAATAGGAATGTCGATTTGGTCAAAATGATAACTATGTCCACCAATATAGGTGTAATGTCCAATCAAAACGTGATCAGCAATGTCAACTTTATTCCCGGCAACGGCATAAATTCCCGTATTTGCACCGATGTTGACATTGTTTCCAATCCGAATATCTCCATCTTTGCAAATCACCATGGCATTCTGGGAGAAAATCACGTTATCTCCAATCACAATTCCTGTGTTGTTTTCACCCCTGGCATCTAACACACATCCATCCGTAATCACAACCGCATCCCCCAAGATTATCTTTTTGGGATGGCGGAACATGACTCGACTGCCAAATAAGACACCGCGTCCGATGCTTTTAAACAAGGATTTGTAAAATTTCCGACGCAGTGCCAAACCTAATGCACCGGGTAAACCCCCTAATAATCCTAAAAGCAGTTCATACTGAATCGTAAACGCAAGGCTATTAGAACCAATGACGAGGTTTTGATAACGGGTTAGGGCGGACTGAGATTCATCTGTAATTTGGGCGTGGGCTTTTTTCTGGCTCATAGCAAAAAGGGAGATCTCCAAAGCAACAATTAAACAATTCCTTGTTCTTGATACCATTTAGCTGTTTCAGCCAGCCCTTCTTCTAAGCCAACTTTAGCTTGATAGCCGAGTTCTTTCTTGGCTTTTTCAATATTAAAAGCCCGATTTTGACGAAACCAATCTACCCGACGACGGAATATAGGTGGATCAACATTTGGAAAGGGTTTATAAAGCATTTCCGTAATAAAAGCAGCAACCCATAGGGGTGCAAATGGTAAATGTTGAATTTTGACATCGATCCCCATTGATTGTCCAATCGCGGTGACGAGATCATTGAGACTGTAGTATTTTTCATCAGCAATTAGGTAGGCTTCTCCACTACCTTTTTCTGAAGCTGCTGCCAATTCAAAAGCATCAACTAAGTTCTGAATATAGAGGGGATGATAAGTAACGTTTCCATCTCCAAACATAAGGAAACGTCCACCTTTTACCCGNNCGGGCCCATAAATGGCTGCGGGTCTTAATATTAAGACTTTTAAGCCCTTGTTAACATACTCAGGAATAATTTTTTCGCCTTCATATTTCGTATATTGATATTAATCTGCGGGGGCAATGGGTTCGTCTTCTCCGGCTGGAAAATGCTTAACATTCCCGTGAACACCACAGGTACTACAGTAGACAAATTTTTTGACCCCGTAATTAAGGGCGGCATCTAATAAATATGCTCCCCCTTCTACATTTACATTCCAATAAACAGATTGGGGCATATTTACTTGACGAAAGGCCGCAGCCAGGTGGTGAACAACTTCACACCCTTGAGTCAATTTGTTGACCAGTTCTTGATCCGTAACGCTACCAATATGAAGCTCGGCTCCCATTTGTTTGAGTTCATCGAAAAATAATCCAGGTCGATTATCTAAAGCAACAACATGATGTCCTTTTTCCAAAAGTCGCCGGGTCAGATGGCTGCCCGTAAAACCTGTTCCTCCTGTCACCAAAATTTTCATTTTACGCTTCTCTCCTTGGAAAAATTGATTGTGAGTTTTACAATTTGTTTGGTTTTAACTAACAGGCTTTATAGAATCATTTTTTGCTTTCCCTAGCATACCCTATATAGTTAAGAATAACAAGAGGATTATTCATCTTTCATGAATTAACTTAAATCGAAGTTTTGGTGAATTGGACAATGACGGGTGAACCGAAAAGATAAGTTAACTCTAATAATCGAAACGGCTGTTCTAAAGCAGATGAAATTTTAGGTGATTTTAACGCACGATGCAGCACCATCGGGATAAAAAACTGGGGATAACGTTCCGTTTGTTTGAATCCCAATGATTTAAAAAAGTCTACCAATTCTGATTCATCATAGGTAATATAGGTTCGAGTATTGCCTTCTAAACCCTTTTTAAACTTAAATAAATAGGGGGCAATGGAATTGACACTGCGAAGGGTTGAATAGTCAATAATTACGGCTTTTTTAGCAACGCGGCTGAGTTCAGAGAGAAATTTTTGCCACTGGGTAACATGAGCTAAAAACCGATAACTAATCACCACATCAAAAGCATTATCGGGATAAGGTAAATCGAGAACATTACCCACTTGGAAGGAGCATAAATTGGCATCAATGAGCGTTTGAATCCGGTTTTTACAGATTTCATCGCTCCCCAAAACCGTGACTTGATAGCCATTTTCAATCAGGGGTTTTGTAATTTGTCCGTGTCCACCTCCCACATCTAATACAGTTGCTTGGGGATAGCTTGCTAACAGTTTTAAGGTAGCTTCTTCCTGAACTTTCAGTAACCAACTTCCCAATTCTCCGGCAAAACGTGAGGCGTAGCCCTCTGAAGAGGTTTCAATATCGGCAGTTTCAGGAAAGCCATTTGTTGAAACGATAGTTTTTTCTTGGGGTTGAATTTTTGCTGAGGAATGAGAACGAATTGCTAACTGATTTTGAATAAACCGTAAGGGATTTTCTAACGTTCCATAGGGTTGAATTTTTGTTTGAGAATTGAGTAAAATTTGCTTGATGCTATTTCCGGGTTTTTGGGGGTTAAATTCTCCCTCAATATTAAACCCAAAACTTCCAGGTCGAGATGCTTCTGTTGCTAAGGATAAGGGATCTGTTCCGGGTAAAACGGGCCATCCTTTCTGTTCGGCTAGTTTAAAATAGGGAGGTCGTAACCAGAAGACAGGACGACCANNTCGTTTCCCGATCCATTTTCCCACTCCCCAAGGCAGAACTGGAATTCCTCCTTTGTCTTGAATTGCGGTTAATGTTGTTTCTAAAGGTAAACCATCCTCAACGGTTTGGTCTGTAATTAAAGCCAGAACTTCTAATTTTTCTGCGGTCACAATTTGGCGACCTGCCATAATAAAAACACTTTGATTTTGTTGATTTTTAGCTTCTATTGAAAAGGGTTCTT
>DMPJ01000209.1 GCA_003456035.1 Planktothrix sp. UBA8402 | reverse complement strand
GTGCGAACGTCCTCGTTCGCTAATGTTATTATAGATTCACTTTTGAATAGTAGACCCTTGATTAATTTGGAACTTAAACCGATTTAATAAAGGAATTGTTGTTCCCATTTTTCAAAAGTCGATAAATTCACTTACTATAATTTTTTCAGGATTCTATGGGTGTGGAAAGAGACTCTAAATAGTGCAGAAAATCCAGTAATTCATCATCAGTTAAATGCTGACGAGAACGTTTCCCATAAGCTTTTAGTAAATGGGCNNCGACCCTGTTCCTGAGTCCAACGTAACCGTTTTAATTGAATATCAGTTTTAGCAATATCTGAGGAAAAATCTGTTGTTTCTAAGGGACGACTGGAACTAACTGATGGTTGACTAAATTCGGGTTCATCGGGATAGTTGGAAACAACTTCGGTTGTCCCTGTGGAGGGAATCGGAGGTAAGGAAGCACTGCGTCCTTTAGAAGTTGTAGAGGTGGATGATTTCTCGTCTTTGTCTGAAGTTGATTTTTGCTTTTCGGTTTTCGGTTGAATATAAGTAGCGGATAACCAATCATCGGAGGTGATAGAAGTAGACTCGGAGGGAATAAATACGGGAGTTTTATCAGATAAAATCGAGGGTGATACAAAAGCAGAATTATCAATTATTGGAGATTCTGCGGTCACAGGACTAATAACCTCCGGCTGGAGTTCTATGGGTGCTGGTTTTAAGGGTTCGCTAGGGGTAGAAAGTTTAGGTAGGGTTGTATCCGTTCCCAGGGCTTGAATAGCCCGTTTTTTGGCTTGATCTTCTGCTAACTCAACAGTATCGGCGGCGGCCAACCCAGTGGTTAGGATCACACCGTCTACTTGGACAATCGCCCGCACCACATATTTTCCTTGATAAATCGTCAGTAACTCAGAAATTAAACTACCCGCCGGATAACGAGATCTTAATTGAGCCAACATAATTAATAATTCCTAAACAAACTACGATATACTTAAAGATTAGTCATTCACAAAGCTAAACGTCACAAATTCTATACCCTATCTCACAAGCACCAAGGGAATCAACATTGGGTGCTATTCCACAAGCTCGAAGTTAGCATTGCCCAAGGGAATANNGACAGATGCTACGGTCTGATCTCTTTTGCCTTTGGCCTCTATACCCAACGGACGGCTTATTTGCATCCTTGATTGTAACACTGTCCTTATGGGGTTGGTGCAATCAGCCCGTGAGAAGTTCCCCCCAGGTGTTTTAAAGATGGGGTCTTAGGTCTGCGGTGTCCAGTGTCCGATTTGTGGTCAGCAGAAATCACTTCTTTGCTCAAACCCACCCAATTAACGCTGAATATCTTATACCTAAAACCCGAAACCTGATTCTGACAAAGAGGATTAATCGCTACATGGAATTTTCAATCGCTACACTGTTAGCCTATTTTTCCGATGATAAATTAGTCACGCCCAAGGCTTTAGAGAAAAAACTCGCCCCCGACGAGGAAAGTCTCCGTCGATTTCAGATTGCTTTGGATGCTTTGGAACGAATTGGCATTCTGGAAAAAGATAAAGGTCGGTATCGACGAATTCCCGAAGAAGGAATTGTCGAAGCTAAACTGCGATGTTCGAGTAAAGGCTTCTGTTTTGCCATTCAAGACGCCGAAGGAGCCGAAGATGTTTATATTCGAGAAAGTCATCTGAGTACCGCTTGGAATGGCGATCGCGTTTTAGTCAGAATCATTAAAGAAGGCAGTCGCCGCCGTTCCCCGGAAGGAGAAGTCTATGTAATTTTAGAACGGGCTAATCCTTCGGTTTTAGCCAGAATTAAACAAACAAAAACTGGCTATCGGGCAGTTCCTTTAGATGATCGTTTGTTGTTTGAATTAGACTTAATTAATGACCCTTCTGAACTCGCCGGGGCGGAGGATCATTTAGTTCATGTCGAAGTCCTGCGTTATCCCATTGGTGTCCATCGTCCGATGGGTCACGTCGTCCAAATTCTCGGCTCCGACGCCGAAGATGCCGATGATTTAGATATTGTTTGTTGTAAACACGATTTACCTCGCAAATGGCCTGCTGGAGCTTTACTAGAAGCCGAGGCGATTGACCGGGAATTGAAAAAAAGCGATTTAAAAAATCGGGTCGATATTCGCAATGTCTTAACTATTAGTTTTCAACCGGATTTAGGTAATCCTGAATTTTCGGTTTTAGAAGATGAAGAACGGGCCAAGCGCCTCCCCTGTATCGATCATGCCTTTAGTATTGAACAAACAAAATCCGATCTTTGGCAATTAGGGATTCATTTAGCCGATGTTGCCCACTATATTCTCCCCGATAGTGATCTCGACCGAGAAGCTCGCAAACGAGGGACGGCAATTTATTTAGCCGATAAATTGATTCCGATTTATCCAGAAACAATTTCTTGCGATCGCTTGGCCCTAGTTCCCGACGAAGAACGATTGGCCCTATCAATTATGATCACCTTAGATATGGCCGGACGGGTCATAGAATACGAGATCCAACCCAGTGTGATCCGGGTAGATCATCAACTCACCTTTGACCAAACCCAAGCTGTTCTCGATGGTGAACCCTCCCCCTTTGCTAACGTCCTAGAAAATCTCTTAGAACTGAGTCGGGCGGTGCGCCAAATTCGCCTAGAAAGGGGCAGTTTTGAACTTAATTTACCCGATACCCATTGCCACTTTAATGACGAAGGAGAACTAGGGCCAATTGTTCTATCTTCCTTGTCCCCAGCCCGGGCGATGATTTCTGAGTTAGTGGTATTGGCTAATCAAATCGTTGGTAGTCATTTAAACACCTTGGGTGTTCCAGCTATTTACCGCGTCCAACCACCTCCAGAAGCTTCCGATGTCTCGGAATTAGCCAAATTAGCCACCCATTTGGGGACGGAATTATTCTTGGATGAGGATGAGGAGGTTCAACCAGGTACTTTCCAACAATTTACCGAAGAATTGGCAAATAGTCGGGCGGAACGGGTTTTGAGTTATTTATTAGAAGAAACTCTCAAACCTGCGGTTTACAGTACCACCGCCAAACTTCATTTTGGCTTGGCCCTCCCCTGCTATACCCACTGCACCTCCCCCCTATCTCGCTATTCCGATTTACAGATTTTGCGGGTACTCAAAAGCGTGTTTGAGGAAGGACGCGATCGCCGTTCGACCCGTGCTAAGGAGGGGGTTGAGTTGGGACATTCTTCCTGTCATGGGAAAATTACCTGGAATGTTCTCCCCCCGGAAATTCAGCATGAGTTAGAAAGTCAGTTTAACCAATTAGTGATTCATCTGAGTGAACGGGAAAGCGTGGCTGTGGATGCGGAAGAAGACTTAGAAGGACTCAAGAAAACCGGGTTCATGAAGGAACGCACGGGCCAAAACTTCATTGGGTTAATTACCGGAGTTCAGTCCTATGGATTCTTTGTGGAAATTGAGGTCAAGTCCCCAGGTGGTACGACCTTACGCGTGGAAGGACTGGTTCATGTCTCCTCCCTCAAGGATGACTGGTATGAATACCGCTCTCGTCAACAAACCTTAGTCGGTCGCAAAAATCGCAACCAATACCGTCTTGGGGATAATGTCGAAGTTCAGGTAAAAAGTGTAGACTACTATCGTCAACAAATTGATTTAGTTGCGGTCGGTGGTGGCAGTGAAGCCGGAGACGATAACGACGAACCCTATTTTTCCTAAGTCTTAACGCGGATTTAAGAGGATTTCACGGNNATTTTAATCTGTGTTAATCGGCGTCATCCTCTTAAATTCATAATTCGTAATTCGTAATTCGTAATTCGTAATTCGTAAAATGTCTATTACACAACTAATTAGTTTGCTGATTCTTGTGGGAGGTTTGGCGATCTTTACGATCCAAAATCTATCACCATCCCTACCTTTAATTTTTTTAGGCAATCAACTTCCGACTCTCCCCTTTTCGGTTTGGATTTTAATTGCGATCGCTGCGGGAATATTAACCTATTTAATCATTCATAATCTATTTCAAGTTTATCCTCAAACTGTTAAACCTTCCCCAAGATCGAAAACTTCCCCTGATCCTGCTTCTAAACCACCCCTAGACCCGGCTAATAGTTCTTCTTGGGGTTATACTCCCGAACCCGTCGAACCCCCTCCAGAATCGGTTTATACCGCCTATAATTCCGTTAGTCCCGTTAGTAATTCCGAACCCGAACGGGGTGGTTTAGAAGCCCGTCGCAGTAGCTTCGCCCCTGATGATGATTGGGAAACAGAAATTAAACCCTTTAACCCCTCTTGGGAAGCAGAAGATTTGACGGAAACATCCCCCTCTACCGAGGTTTCAAATTCATCCTATTCCTATGGTTATCGAGATTCTAGTAATACCGGAGTTGGAAAAATAGAAACGGTTTATGATGCCGATTATCGAATTATTACTCCGCCTCCTAAAACTAAAATTCAAGATGATATTCAACCTCAAAATCAGACTAATAATGATGATGAAGATTGGGGATTAGAGGAAGATGATCATGATCAACCCTACCAAAAATAGAATCAAAATGCGAAATTTAATCTGGAATAATTGAATAATTTAATGATATAATTAGAAATTGAATTAAAACGGGAGTTAGAAATTTTGGAAGAAAAGTTAAAAGGAATCAATATTTATCTAATTGGGATGATGGGGTCTGGAAAAAGCACCATTGGCAAATTATTAGCCAAAGAATTAGGTTATCGGTTTATTGATACAGATGACATAATTAGTCAAGCGACCCATCAATCTATTTCTGATATTTTTGCCACAGAAGGAGAAGCCGCCTTTAGAGATTTAGAATCCCAGGTTTTATCAGAAATTTGTGCTTATAAAAAATTTGTCATCGCTACCGGAGGAGGAATTATTCTCAAACAAATGAATTGGAGTTATCTTAGACACGGGATTATTATTTGGCTAAATGTTCCCGTTGAAGAACTCTATAACCGTTTAAAAGAAGATCAAACCCGACCCTTATTACAACATCCCGATCCCTTACAACAATTACAAACCCTATTACAACAACGTCAACCCCTTTACTCTCAAGCTGATCTCGAAATTATGGTTGATTCTGACGATATCCCTGAACAAGTTGCCACCCAAATATTAGAAAAAATTCCCACTATTTTAAAACCTCAATATAATAGTTTAAATTAATGGGTGTTTATAAAAATACATAGGACTTACGCAGAAACCGGGTTTCTGAACGAGAAATCTCGATTTCATCCGCAAAATCAGGGCCAGAAACCCGGTTTCTTTGGTCTTGTGCGTAAGTCCTGATACAGAAAAATTTTTGCTCCTATTTATAGTTTTCGATCCCCCCTAACCCCATTAAAAAGGGGGGATCAAAGTCCCCCTTTTTAATGGGGATTTAGGGGGATCAAATCTCAGCTATTACCCATTCGTAATTCGTAATTCGTAATTCGTAATTCCCTATGATTTATCGCAATCCGACTCCAACTGTTGATATTATTATTGAATTAATCGATCGCCCTGATCGACCGATTGTATTAATTGAACGCAAAAATCCGCCCTTGGGATGGGCAATTCCTGGAGGATTTGTTGATTATGGAGAATCCGTTGAAACCGCCGCCATTCGAGAAGCCAAAGAAGAAACAGGATTAGATGTAGAATTAATTGAACAATTTTATGTTTATTCCGATCCGAATCGAGATCCCCGTCAACACACCCTAAGTGTTGTTTTTTTAGCCACCGCAATAGGTCAACCCCAAGCTGCTGATGACGCTAAAAATTTAGAACTATTTGAACCTGGGAAAATCCCTCAAAACCTCTGTTTTGATCATGATCGAATTCTCAAAGATTATTGGCGTTATCGGAACTACAGAATTAAGCCCCAAATCGACAACTTCTAAACACAAATATGCCAGGAGGCGGACTTGAACCGCCGACACGAGGATTTTCAGTCCTCTGCTCTACCAACTGAGCTATCCCGGCTTGTTTTCACTTTTACTAATCTAGCAAATATGATCGAGTTTGGCAACCCCCCCGCAGATAAATTTTTTGATCTGTAGCAATTCTACACAGATTGTAATATTTTATTGTAGGGGTCTGGTCTCCAAACCCTCTTATTAATTGACTTTGGAGACTAAACCCGGCGAATTCCTTTCCAAAATCCGACTGGGATGACAACATGAAGCACAACAAACCCCCCGCAGAGCTAATTGGGGTCAGCTTAATCTGGCTGATGGTGGCGGTGAGCGATCGCCTATGGTTTAGGATGGATCGGTCTGTTCCCGCCTGGGATCAGGCCGATTATCTAAATGGGGCTTTAGATTATTGGCAAATCTGGCAACATCCGCAATGGTTTTCTGGCCAATGGTGGACTCAGATGTGGATGCTGTCACCAAAAGTCCCGCCTTTGACCTATTTATTAACAATTCCGTTTCAAAACTTATTAGGAACAGGGCCGGATCAAACTAATGCGGTTCATCTATTATTTAGTGCTATTTTATTTGCTGCGGTTTATGGTTTAGGAACCTTACTATTTAACCGTTCTGTGGGATTTTGGGCAACGGCGTTATGCGCTATTTTACCAGGACTTTATCACCATAGGTTGCAATTTCTTCTCGATTATCCGTTAACTGCTATGGTGACATTAAGTTTCTATAGCTTGACTTTATGGTGGTTTTATGGTTTGTCTAATTTAGATAAAAAACTAACTAATTCTTGGTGGTGGTCTATCCTATTTGGGTTAACTTTTGGATTAGCTCTTTTGCTCAAACAAACGGCTCTATTTTTCCTATTTATTCCCTTATTATGGGTAACGGTAGCAACGTTAAAAAATCGGAATTGGCAGGGTTTTTTACAATTATTCATTGCCTTATTATTATCAATAGCGATTATTTTCCCTTGGGCGAGAACCAATTGGTTATTAATGTTAACTTCAGGAAAGCGAGCAACAATTGATTCTGCGATCGCCGAAGGTGATCCGGCTTTAAATACTTTAGATGCTTGGACTTATTATTTTAAGTTACTTCCAGCCCATGTTTCTTGGCCATTATTAATTATCCCGATTA
>DMPJ01000102.1:7507-10756 GCA_003456035.1 Planktothrix sp. UBA8402 | reverse complement strand
GCCGCCCCTTGATGTCCGACAAATAATTCCCCATTTAAAATAATCGCCCCGCCTACCCCGGTTCCTAATGTTAATAAAATTAAATTTTGAAACCGTCGCCCCGCCCCTAACCACGCTTCTCCTAACCCGGCACAGTNNATTAGCTAAAATCACAGGTAAACCCGTTTTTTCTTCTAACCAATACGCTAACGGAACATCCCGCCATCCAGCCAAATTAATCGCTACTTTGGCAATTTTTCCCGTCCCATCAACTGGCCCAGGGGTTCCCAATCCGATCGCTTGAATACTATTGACATTTTCCCTAATTTGTGCTACAGCCCCAACTATTGCTATTAACACCGCTTCTGGTGTGGCGGGTTGAGGTGTGGGAACCGTTAAGGACTGATAACAAGTTCCATCAGGTGCAAAACAGCCCAATTTTATCGCCGTCCCACCTAAATCGATCCCAATAACTTGCACTGTGTTCACTTCTCGTAGTAAGCCCTTCAGGGCTTTCTCATTAACATCAATAATTGAATAAGCCCTGAAGGGCTTACTACTTAAATATCGGGTTCGTCAACCATGCGACGGTCAATACTAGAGTTGAATACAGGTTCAACTCGAATAGCCTTAATCGCACTCGGACGAACAACCATATATTCTTTAGCATTATTATCTTCTGCCCGTTGTTTGATGGGAACATTGACAAATTCGGTACTATCAAATTTGGGCAGTAAAACTTTGTTGTACCACACCTGAAAGTCTTGCATCGTGGGAAACTTAATTTCTTCTCGATGACCCCCCTCAATCATGATGTGAACCACATATTCATCGGGCGTTCTGGGCATAATGACTCGCAGCTAAAAACAGATTGGCTAAACTGACAAGACGTTAACCATTTCCTCTTAGTCTCTCATCAATTGTCGATAAAGTCTACTGACCCCAATCATTACAAAAATTTACAAAAAATCAAAAAAAACCCCTGATTCCCCCTTGACAGGGCCGCCGATTCGTGGGAAGATACTTATAATATAATGGGATGGTTGCAATTTTAAAATTTTTGCAACCATCCCATTATCTATAATTACCAATATCATTAATATAGCATGGCGGCGCATCCGGTGGCAACCCCGAAAAATTTTAATTTTTGTAAAGAAAAGAAAACAAAACAAAAGACCCGATGTCTTCAAGAAACCGGGTCAGTTGATGGTTTTGACACTCTCACCGTCTGAAGAAACGGATATTAGCTCGTTTCCACACTCCCAGATTTTGCTGATCAGTGACGACGACGTAGACGGGCGAAAGCTAAGGCAGCAAGTCCTAAACCCACAGCCGCAGCGGGTTCAGGAACAGGCTTACTTGATGCAATATTAACGACCTTAATTTGGGAAGCCAGGGCTGACTTGAGGCGGGTGGGATTACCTTCCCAACTCATGGTTGTCTGACCTTTGAGGGTAAAGGGGCCAGTAACATCACCGATCCTGAGATAGTTTGCACCCCATCCATCTGTGGGATTTTCAACAGCAGAACGACCACCAACAGCGATACCATTGAGGAATAGATTATCAACTACCATACTGTTTCCGACGTCGGCACGAGTCCGAATAAAAATGTCAGAAAAGGGCGCGGTAAAGGTATTAACAACAGAAGTTAACAAATTATTATCCAGATCAAATAAACTGTAATTCCAGTTACTTCCATTATTACTTAACTCAAAATTGTAGGATTGGTTATTAACCCAAGCAAAGTTCGCTTGATTTTGGTTAGTCAGGGGAGCATTACTGTGGTCAAACAACTTAAATTCTTTTTCGGCTGCACCACCGAGATCGCCAAACCTGTTCTCGGCGACAAAAGCTGTATTAGCGGTGGAATTGGCTTCAGGAAATAAGTTATTGTACAGGGTATCAGCGTCATAGCTGCCATTAGTTGAGCCGAAATTACCCTTGAGAGTGAAGGCATTTGCCATATCGGGGGTAGCGATCGCTGCGATGGTGGCAACGGCAACGGCGAATAGTGTTTTTGAAGTTTTCATAGTAGTTTTCTATTTTTGGGAACGAATAAGAATCACGAAAGATATTAAGGTGTGCCAAGGTATTTATGACTTGGGTATATAGAATCTACCTCTATCAAAACACAAAATATTGCCGATGACGATAGAAAATCAGCTAAGTCACTGTTTCTTTACAACTGAATGGGTATTGTAAAGGAGGCTTCACAGAACTTAGGGGTTTTCAACCCAATTTCTCGATAAATAGATACAGAACACAAGATTAATTGACACTCTCACAGAAAGACAAATAAATTCAGTGGGGGATAAATTTAAACTTTGTCAAGGTTTACTTAAACAATTCACCCGAATCTGAAGCGATACCCTTAGAATGTTCAACAGATTTAGCTTACTGGGTAGTTCACCAAGAAGTTGTATACTCAATCACGCTTAACCTGATGCTAAACGTCAACTGATATACACAGAATTCATAATGCCGAAACGTACAGACATAAAGAAAATTTTGCTCCTGGGTTCTGGGCCAATTGTGATTGGACAAGCCTGTGAGTTCGACTATTCAGGAACTCAAGCCTGTAAAGCCCTGCGGGAAGAAGGCTATGAGGTGGTGTTAGTCAACTCCAACCCGGCAACGATTATGACTGACCCAGAAACGGCCGAACGCACCTATATTGAGCCTCTGGTTCCCGAAATCGTGGCTAAGATCATCGAAAAAGAACGTCCCGATGCTCTATTACCAACGATGGGAGGTCAAACCGCCCTTAACTTAGCCGTGGCTTTGGCCAGAAATGGTACCTTAGAGAAATATGGCGTCGNNATTGAAAAAGCCGAAGATCGGCAACTGTTCAAAGAAGCCATGGAAAAAATCGGGGTGGCCTGTTGCCCTTCGGGAATTGCTAATACCATGAGTGAAGCGATTCAGGTGGGGCATGAAATTGGTAGCTACCCCTTAATTATTCGTCCAGCCTTTACTATGGGAGGAACCGGGGGCGGTATTGCCTATAACCAAGAAGAATTTGAAGAAATCGCTCAATCAGGTTTAGATGCGTCTCCCAATTCTCAAATTTTAATCGAACAATCTTTAATTGGTTGGAAAGAATATGAATTAGAGGTAATGCGGGATCTGGCTGATAACGTGGTGATTATTTGTTCGATTGAAAATATCGATCCGATGGGGGTACATACGGGGGATTCAATTACCGTGGCTCCCGCCCAAACCTTAACCGATAAAGAATATCAAAGATTGCGGGATGCTTCGATTAAAA
>DMPJ01000102.1:7303-7486 GCA_003456035.1 Planktothrix sp. UBA8402 | reverse complement strand
TATTGTGATTGAGATGAATCCCCGGGTGAGTCGGTCTTCTGCCTTAGCTTCAAAAGCTACGGGATTCCCGATCGCTAAATTTGCGGCGAAATTATCGGTGGGATATACCTTAGATGAAATCAAGAATGATATTACTAAGAAAACCCCGGCTTCCTTTGAACCCACAATTGATTATGTGGTGAC
>DMPJ01000102.1:5293-7288 GCA_003456035.1 Planktothrix sp. UBA8402 | reverse complement strand
AATGAAGTCGGTCGGGGAAGCGATGGCGATTGGTGGTACCTTCTGTGAATCCTTCCAAAAAGCCTTACGATCTTTGGAAACCGGGTTAGCAGGATGGGGTTGCGATCGCTCGGAAAAACTCGACCGTTTGGATCATATTCGCTCCGGTTTACGCACTCCTAATCCTGATCGAATTTTAACAGTTCGGAACGCGATGGTGTTAGGAATGACAGTAGAAGAAATCTATGAACTGACCGGAATTGATCCTTGGTTTTTAGATAAAATGCAGGAAATCTTAGAAACGGAAAAATTCCTCAAACGCAGTTCTTTACAACAGTTAAAAGCCGATAAACTGTTAGCAGTAAAACGTCAAGGATTTAGCGATCGCCAAATTGCCTTTGCGACTAAAACTACCGAAGATGAAGTCCGGGAATATCGCAAAGGATTAGGAGTCAAACCTGTTTATAAAATGGTGGATACCTGTGCGGCGGAATTTGAATCGACCACACCCTATTATTATTCCACATATTGGGAAGAAGACGAAATTTTACCGTCTACAAAACCCAAGGTAATGATTTTAGGCGGTGGCCCAAACCGCATCGGACAGGGGATTGAGNNCGCGCTGGCGATGCGTGAAGATGGCTATGAAACCATCATGGTTAACTCCAACCCAGAAACAGTTTCCACCGATTATGATACCAGCGATCGCTTATATTTTGAACCCTTAACTAAAGAGGATGTTCTAAATATTATTGAAGCCGAAGAACCGGAAGGAATTATTATTCAATTCGGTGGTCAAACTCCTCTGAAGTTAGCCTTACCTCTGCAACGAGCCTTAGAAAAAACTACCCTAAAAACCAAGATTTGGGGAACTTCTCCAGACTCCATTGATATTGCGGAAAACCGAGAACGGTTTGAAAAGATTCTGCGGGAATTGAATATTTTACAAGCCGAAAACGGTATGGCCCGCAGTTTCAAAGAATCCTTAAAAGTGGCGCGGCGCATCGGATATCCGGTAGTTGTGCGTCCTTCCTATGTGTTAGGGGGACGGGCAATGGAAATCGTTTATTCTGATGAAGAATTAGAACGATATATGCTATTTGCCGTTCATGTAGAACCCGATCACCCCATTTTAGTCGATAAGTTCTTACAAAATGCCATAGAAGTTGATGTGGATGCGATCGCCGACCAACAAGGAAACGTGGTGATCGGTGGAATTATGGAACATATCGAACAAGCCGGAATTCACTCTGGGGACTCCGCTTGTTCGATTCCCTTCCAAACCTTATCAGAAGCCGCCCTGACCACCATTCGCCGTCAAACCATTGAACTGGCCAAGGCGTTAAATGTCGTCGGGTTAATGAATATTCAGTTTGCGGTACAGGGGGAAAATGTCTTTATTTTAGAAGCCAATCCCCGGGCTTCTCGAACTGTTCCCTTTGTTTCCAAGGCGATTGGGGTTCCCTTAGCCAAAATTGCTTCCCGGGTGATGTCGGGTAAAAGTTTAATTGAATTAGGCTTTACCGAAGAAATAATTCCCACCTACGTTTCTGTGAAAGAAGCCGTGTTACCCTTTGCCAAATTCCCAGGTACGGATGTGCTATTAGGGCCGGAAATGCGCTCTACAGGGGAAGTGATGGGTATTGATACCGAATTTGGCAAAGCCTTTGCCAAGGCAGAACTGGCCGCCGGACAGGTGTTACCCCTATCGGGGACGGTGTTTATCTCGGTGAATGAACGGGATAAACAGGGAATTGTGCCAGTGGTTCGGGATTTCTTGGCTTTAGGGTTCAAAATTACCGCGACTATGGGGACTCGCAAAGTGCTTTGGGAAAATGACGTGAAGGTGGAGATGGAGTTGAAACTGCACGAAGGACGGCCGAATATTTTGGATGCCATCAAAAACCAGGCGGTACAGTTAGCTATTATTACGCCCTCTGGGGAGGAGTCCCGCAGTGATGGGATTCTGATTCGTCGTTCGGCGCTGATCTATAAAATCCCGATTATTACAACTAC
>DMPJ01000102.1:0-5207 GCA_003456035.1 Planktothrix sp. UBA8402 | reverse complement strand
AGGGGGAATTAATTAATTCCCCCTACTTTATCCTTATAATTGAACAACTGAAATTAGTCAAGGATTTTCGGAAAAATTGTGGCAAAAGACATGAATTATGGGTAGTGCTGTTGCCCTGGGTTCATCTCTCGGATATAAAATTCAAAACATCAGAAACTTTCAAATTTAGTTGCCTAAATCCAGGCGATCGCACTAAATCATCGTTGCTAAAATCACCTACCGTTGTATAAACATTAGCCACCAGTTCTAATACCAAGATAGTTTGAGTTTGCGGATCAATAATCCAATATTCAGGAATACAACAATCTTGATACTGCATTCTTTTAGCAATGTAGTCCCTCTCTCTTTGTATTTCTCCAGGGCTAACTATTTCAATAACCAACAGAGGAGGAGCCATATTCAGCCGAATAGTGTTACGCTTTGATAGTTGTTCAATATGTTCTTCTCGAATAATAGTCAAATCAGGATAGCGGTTTTTGGGTTCTCCTCTGACTTCTAGTTCTAGTCCGTGTCCTCGCGCTCTACGATAACCTACAAGCAGAGCAAACTTAAGAAATAGGAAATTAGCAATTTCAACATTAAACCCTGATTCTGGCGGCACTTCTATCAATTCTCCATTAAATAGTTCATAGAGTTTTTCCGAATTATTGTCATATATTAGGTATTCTTCAAAGGTTTCAAATCGAGGTTTAATTGTTAACATCTCATGTCCATTCCCTGAACGTTCAACCCATAATAGCTTAACTCAATGGCAAAAAATCTAAGTCTCGTTTTAAAATACTTCTCCGTGCCAGGTATCGGAAGCGGAGAGTCCTGAATTCCCTTAAATCTTAATTTCCTCTGGCAAAGAGCAGAAAAAACTTATGATAGCTGCTAATGAAATTTCGACTAATTTAACAATTCCGACCTTAGAAAACGGGGACAAACTAACTCGTGATGAATTTGAGCGTCGCTATCAAGCAATGCCCGAACATCAAAAAGCGGAATTGATTGCAGGAATCGTTTATATGGCATCCCCTCTCAGAATCACCCAACATGGCGAACCTCATGCCCATCTTATCGGATGGCTCAGTTTTTATAAAGCTTTTACTGCCAATCTGCAATTGGGGGATAATTGTACAGTTAGGCTTGATCAAAATAACGAGCCCCAACCTGATGCGCTGTTAAGAATTGAAGTGGGGGGACAATCCACCATTAGTGACGATGGCTATGTAGAAGGCGCGCCGGAATTAATCGCTGAAATTGCTGCTAGTACAGTCTCCATTGACTTACATCAAAAACTGCAAGTTTATCTTCACCATCAAGTACAGGAATATCTAGTTTGGCGAGTTTATGACCATCAATTTGATTGGTTTAGATTAAATGAAGGAGAATATATTCAACTTGAGTCTAATACAGACGGTATAATTTGCTCTCAAGTATTTCCGGGATTATGGTTAGATAAAGCAGCTTTATTAACAGGTAATTTAGCTCAAGTATTAGCCGTTTTACAAGCAGGTTTATCAACCGGAGAACATCAAGATTTTGTCAAAAGAATGTCCGCTTAAAGATTAACATAATAGCAATCATTCAAGTGAAGTAAAAGCTATGAATTTAGATAGCAAGTATGTAGATTTACTATACCAAAAACTCCAAAGCGATCGCTTTTTTATAATCAACAGCGATCGCTCTTTAATTTAACTAAACTTGATCCCAAATTGCGATCGCACCCAAACTAACACCAAATCCGACCCCGACGGAAAGGAGCATCAGGCTCTTTTCGGGCTGCAACTTCTTCTTTAACCGTTTGTGACCAAAAACCATAATCCGAAAGTCCAGTCATCATACAATCTTGTTTAATTTCTTTTTTTTCGGATTTACTAACAGATTTAGTCATTTTATTTTCTGCTGTTGTCTTTTTTTCTTTGCTCATAATTCCCTTAACTTCTCGTTTAATTTAAGTTAGATCCACAACCTATCTTACAATCCACATCGACAACCTGAAGACTTAAGTTGTTGATAGCTTCTGTGAGCAAAAGCTGCTGGATCATTGTAATTTGCACCGTGTAATAATTGCAAGCGAATGTGAAGTAATTCTGCCTCTGTTCCGTGAATCACATCAACTGATTGATGGGGATAAATAACATCAGGTCTTTTCACAGGAGGGGAAAGGTTAGGTAATCTCATTTGATTTAATCCTTACTGATTATTTATTCTTAATCCCCCCGCTTACTTACTAAGGGGGGTTTATCTAATCCCCCACCTTAATAAGGGGGGGTAGGGGGGGTTAATAAGCACTTGACCAAGAACGAACATCACCCAAAGTGACAGGAATAGTATCACTAACATCAATCGTAAAGCGATAGATTTTTTTGGCGCGACGGCTATTTTCAGGGTCAAAGAATTTTAATTTAACATCCCAACAATCGCTATCTAAACGACAGAAAGGACTTTTTTCTACGGTAATACTATCTAATTCCATCCCCGCACCAACGGCTTGAGCAAAGGTTGTAGCAGCTTGGAAAGCATTAGTAGAAGCAAAATTTAAAGCCCGATCTTGAGAGGTTGTACCTAAGTTGCGTAAATCATAATAAATACGATTTAAGAAACTGCTTAAGGTGCGGCGAATTGCATCTTCTTGAGCATCACTGGCTTCGGCTTGGACACTATCAATTGCTGCACTGACTAAGGAATTAACTTTCCAACCGTATAAACCTCTAGTATTATTAATTTCAACTACGGGAACAACTTGTCCTGAAAATAACTTAACACTACGTCCGGTTAAAACACCTGGAATGCTAACTCGTTGCACAAATTCGGGGTTATTTTCTTCTTGAATTTGTCCGTCTAAAAGTGATTGTAAGACTTCATAAACATCTCTGGAAAAACCGCCTACGGGCTCAATGGCATAAATAGGCGTTAATTCTAAATTGAGTGTCCAAATTAACGCTTTAGCTTCGGGTAAATTTTCTCCTAAATAATCTACCATTTGCCGAGCATCGTAGGGATTAGAGGGAATCATTGTTCCTTCAATACTAACTCCTGGCATCAGTTGTTTGAAGGAGTCTCTGCGGGCTTCTGAACCGAAATCATAACCTAACACACCTAAAGCATAAACTAAATTTTTGCCAGCGAGTTCGCTAGGAGCTTCACTAGCAGTTACAAAATTAGAAGGACGGTTTGACATAGTAGTTTGAGGGGTAAATTGTTGAGGTAATGGAGGGATATTAACAGAGGTTTGACCTATTTCAGAAGTGGTTACTTCATTAGGTATAATTTGCTCGGTTGTTGGTGCTTGACTCTCAATTTCAGATTCACTGATTTGATTGTTTTGGCAACTACAACCAGAAGCCTCTACGCTTTCTAATTCTAAGTCTTCGGACATGGTTTCTCCTGTTAAGTATTCTATCGCATCAAGGATATTTAATTTTCCCATTAAACAGCGACTTAAATCATCGGTGTCTTTGGGATTACAAGGAGTAGCACTTTGTAAAAGGGCATTTTTAACTTTTTGAGGGTCAGGTTTTTCTCCTCTTTTTATTTGCAAACTCAGTAATAAAGCCGCAACTCCACTAACAATCGGAGTCGCAAAACTTGTACCACTCAATTTAATTGTACCACNNGGGAGCAAGAATGCCTTGCTTTTGGTATGCCTCTCCCCAATTACTAAAATCAACGGGTTTACCTTGATCATCCATTGCTCCCACTGCTAAAACAGTAGGCAAAGATGCGGGGACGTGCAAACATTCACAGCCATCATTTCCGGTGGCTGCGATTAGCAAAACGTTGTTTTCTTGGCATAATTGAATGGCTTTTTCTAACCAGGTTTCTGCTTCGCCTTCATCGGTTAATTGTCCGGCACTAACATTAATAATATTAGCACCGTTATTAACAGCTTGCTCTATGGCACGGGATAAGTCTAATTGGGATAATTTTAGACTTTCATCAGCAAAAACAGGAATAATTAAACCCCGACATTGGGGAGCAATTCCTGTTACTGGTGACTCAGGTTGACCAAATATAATACTAGCAACATGAGTCCCGTGTGCTGACATTGAGCCGTTGGCGTTGGCTTCTCCTAATACTAAACTAGGAAGTCTGGTTAGATTTGCACCGTCAAAACAAGGGTGATTTTGGTCAACTATACCATCAAGTACAGCGACACAAATTTTAGGATCACCTCTTGTTTCTGACCATAGTTTTTTCAGTCCGGGAATGTTAGTCATTTTGATATTTTCCTTAGCCATTAATAATAAAAAATTGATAGTTAGTTTTTAAAATATTTGTGATAGTAAAGTCTAATATTTTCAATTCTTGTTTTTTCGAGTTCCTCTAAGGCAACCCCTACCCAGCCACCATAGTCTGTGTCTTGGTTTCGATAAAAACTATCCACACGCATGGCGGCATCGTTGAGCCTGAAGTAGTTTAATAAATCTCCTTTATACTTTTTAAGTTGATAGTAAAATNNACAGCAGTATCTTGCAAGGGAGCTATTGCTACGGGTGGCATTTTGCTCCAGAGATACTTTCTAACGTTAAGATCATCAAAATTATTTTCTATCACTTCAAAATAAAGCTCAATTTCACAACGACCATCGAAGTAAAAGTCAAAGCCAATTTGGGGAATATACTGAGCTATAAATTTTTTAGGAAATTCCTCTAGGAAACCAAATTCACCGCCACTCAAGATAATTGCAGTTTGAACTTTTTCGATATAATCNNNNGAGATTCTGCTAAGGACTCACGCCGTAGATCAATCCCTGTGGTAAATGTTTTAACACGGTTAAAGTCAAAGTCTGTACCGAGAAAAGCCTGTAACAATGAATAGTCAAGCTGGACACCAACCTGGGTTTCAACCTGCTTAAAGAAGGATAATCCCTGAGACAAGTAGCTTGGCCAGTCCTGAGCCTTATCCTTAAAGAAAAATAGAAATCTGGATGCGATTAGTTTATCCAATTNNCAAGAAGCTTCAATGTTACAGTCACCTTCAACACCCATCACAAAGTCTTCAAACAAGGGTAGCGGATAAATTGGCTCAACATCAAAGGCTTGTTGATGATTGCGAATAAACTGTAGTTTTTGCTCTTTGATTCTGTCTTTTTGGACTGTGCCAACTATCATAATGGCTAGTTTTTATATTGTTAAAAGGTATGCCTAGAAAACCTAGAAATTTACAGTCTGGATATTGTTTAAAGGTTTTTGCCAAAGGTATAAACCGAAGAAGACCCC
>DMPJ01000471.1:17130-17471 GCA_003456035.1 Planktothrix sp. UBA8402 | reverse complement strand
GAACATTTTCCCGATCGCTTCGATGCCAATGTTTTGCATCTGGCCAGGGAAGCGGATGTTTTTATTTATGATGCCACCTATACCAACGAAGAATATCACAATGATCAATTGCCCAGAATTGGTTGGGGACATTCGACCTGGCAAGTGGGGGTGGAAATAGCGAAAAAGGCCGGAGTTAAACAGGTGGTTATGTATCAACATGATCCGTCCCATACCGATGAGATTCTCGATCAGATTGAAGCTCAAGTTCAGGTCGTTTTTCCGAATGGGATTGTTGCCAGGGAAGGCATGATCTTAAACCTTGATTAACTGTTATGGCAGGGAATAGGGAATGGGCAATG
>DMPJ01000471.1:11429-17080 GCA_003456035.1 Planktothrix sp. UBA8402 | reverse complement strand
AATCCGTAGCTCAGATTTCAGTGATGTTGCCAGATCGTTTGTCTTGGTTATGGGTTTTTTAAGTCAAAGCAGAATGAAAAATCAAAAGAGAAGATATTCTCCCTGGGTATTGGTTGTAATAGTTGGGGTCTGGAGTATCGGTATTGCCTTGGGGATGGTACAAACCATGAATGCTGCCCCAACATCCAATCAGATAGGGAATGTGGACGAGATTAAACCTGGATCTAAACTGGGACATGAACTTTATCTCAGCACCTGTTCCAACTGTCATATTCCCATCCCTCCTGAAGTATTTCCGACCCAAACTTGGCAGCAAGTGATTCAAGATCCACAACATTATGGTGCAACGCTGCAACCCTTGGAAGGGCCATCATTGTTGTTAATGTGGAAATATCTACAAACCTATTCCCGTCCCATTGCTCTCAAGGATGAGACGATCCCCTATCGTTTTAATCGTTCCCGTTATTTTAAAGCACTGCATCCCCGGGTTGACATCTCTCAACCTCTGACGGTAAATAGTTGTGTAAGTTGTCATCCGGGTGCATCACAATTTGACTTTCGCAGCTTAACGTCAGAGTGGCAAAATTCCCCCTGATTAGTTATTAATAATCAATATAAGCATGAGTTTTTTAATATGATATTCTCATTCTCACCCCGATTTCGTCGGTTTAATCAATGGCAAGGAATTCCCCTGCGTTGGGTACTGGTGGTTCCTTTTTTATTAGAAATTTCAATTGCTGTGGGTTTGACGGGTTGGTTAGCTTTCAGTCATGGAGAAAAAGCTATTAATGAACTCGCCCAAGAAATTGAAAATGAAGTTAGTTCCCGTATTCAACAACACTTAAATACTTATCTTGCCACCCCCCATCAAATTAATAAAATTAATGCCGATGCTGTTGAATTAGGATTATTAGATCTAACAAATTTTTCTGAAGTAGGCAAGTATTTTTGGAAACAGCTTCAAGTCTTTGATGTGGGTTATGTTTATTATGTATTGCCTACGGGAGAATACGCCGGAGCCGGATATTTTTTAGATTTGAATAAAGCCAGCATTGATGAACTTTCTCCCCAAACCCAATGGAAATCTAATACTTATGCAACAGATCCCCAGGGGAATCGGACTAAATTACTGGGATCTTATGATAATTATAATCCCCGCAGTGAAGCCGCTTATACCGATGCAGTGGCAGCAAAAAAACCGATTTGGAGTCAGATTTATCAATGGGATAATTTTCCCGATATTATCTCTATTTCTGCCAGTTATCCCCTATATAATACTAGCAATGATTTAATTGCTGTCTTAATTTCTAATTTACGCCTATCACAAATTAGTGAGTTTTTAAAACATTTAAAAACCAGTAACTCTGGACAAATATTTATTTTAGAACGCAACGGACTTTTGGTAGCAAGTTCATCGTCGAAACCGCCTTATCAAATAGTTAATGGTGTGGCAAAACGGTTGAATGCTGCTGATAGTCAAGATCCAGTAATTCGAGAAACCTTTAATACTATCACTCAAAAATTTGGTCAAACTTACTGGATTACTGAAAGTCAAGCTCTACATACTCATATCAATAATCAACGTCAATTTGTCAATATTACTCCTTGGAAAGATCAATGGGGTTTAGATTGGTTAATTGTGGTGGTAATTCCCGAATCCGATTTTATGGGGCAAATTAATGCTAATACTCAAAAAACCATTGTTCTTTGTATCATTGCCTTAATCATAGCCATGTTATTTGGACTGTTAACATCCCGTTGGATTACCGAAAAAATTATGCGATTGAGTTTGGCTTCCCGGGATATTGCTAATGGAAATCTTCAACAAAAAATTCAGATTAAAGGAATTAAAGAAATCATGCTTTTGGGGGATTCTTTTAACCAAATGGCTCAACAATTACAACAATCATTTACTGTTTTAGCCACCGCCAACGAAACCTTAGAACAACGAGTGGAAGAACGTACCGAACAACTACAAACCGCCGCATTAGAAGCAGAATCTGCTAACCAAGCCAAAAGTGAATTTTTGGCAAATATGAGCCATGAACTCCGCACCCCCTTGAATGGGATTTTAGGCTATGCTCAAATTCTACAACGGGAATCAACTCTAACTCCTAAACACCGACAAGGACTCCATATTATTTATGAGTGTGGTTCTCATTTATTAACCTTAATTAATGATATTTTAGATTTTTCTAAAATCGAAGCGCGTAAACTAGAACTCTATCCTGTAGATTTTAATTTAGAACATTGTTTATGGGGAATTATAGAAGTTTGTCGTCTGAAAGCCGAACAAAAAGAATTGCAATTCAGTTATCAATCTTTAACTCCTTTACCCGAAGGAATTTATGCTGATGAAAAGCGGTTACGTCAGGTTTTATTAAATCTATTAGGAAATGCGATTAAATTTACCGATACCGGGTCAGTTTCTTTTCAAGTGCAAGTTTTATCCGAATCAACAGCATCTGATTCCGTTCAAATATATACCTTAAGATTTGAAGTTGAGGATACGGGAATTGGGATGAACTCTGAACAAATTCAAAAAATATTCTTACCCTTTGAACAAGTGGGAGAACACGCCAGAAAAGCCGAAGGAACCGGGTTAGGATTAGCAATTAGTCATCAAATTGTAGAGATGATGGCAGGGGAGATTCATGTTGAGAGTATTCCAGGAATAGGGAGTAAATTTTGGTTTGATGTCAATTTACCAGAAGCTGAAAATAAACAAGTTAAAAGAACTGAAACTAAACAAAAAATTGTCGGTTATCAGGGAGAAAAACGGACAATTTTGATTGTAGATGATCGCTGGGAAAATAGATCTGTTATTGTTAATTTGTTAGAACCCCTGGGATTTGAAGTCATTGAAGCAACCCAGGGACAAGAAGGATTGGAAAAAGTCCAAGAATGGTATCCTAACGTTGTCATCACGGATTTAACTATGCCTATTTTGGGTGGCTTAGAAATGACTCGACAATTAAGAAACGATTCCGATTTTTCTGATCTAATTATTATTGCTTCTTCTGCGTCTGTATTTAGTGCCGATCAAGAAGAATGTTTAAAGGCGGGTTGTAATGGATTTCTAGCTAAACCGATAGAAGAAGAAGTTTTATTAAATCAACTCCAAGAAATGTTAAAATTAACTTGGATTTACAAAAGTTCAGAGCCAGTAGTATACAAATCAAAAGCACCAGTGTCTGTTAGTTCTTTAATGATTCCTCCATCACAAGAACTGATTAACTTGTATAATCTTGCCAAGGGAGGTTATATTTTAGACGTTCAGACTGAAGCCAATCGGATTAAACAGTTAGATGCTCAATATACTGCTTTTGCTGATTATATGATTCAATTGGCTGAGGATTTTGAAGATGAACAAATTATCCGCTTTATTCAACCCTATATTAATCAATAATCCATGAAAAGTTCCCATTCTATTTTAATTGTTGACGATAATCTGACTAATATTAAGTTATTGTTGGATATTTTAACTCAGTCAGGCTTTCGAGTTTCTATTGCTAAAAGTGGGGAAAATGCCTTACTTAAACTTCAAGAAAATTTGCCAGATTTAATCTTATTAGATGTGATGATGCCGGGAATTGATGGCTTTGAAACTTGCCGTCAGTTAAAAGAGAATCCTAAAACCAAGGATATTCCAGTAATTTTTATGACCGCTCTGAGTGAGTTAGTTAATAAAGTTAAAGGCTTACAAGTTGGCGGGGTAGATTATATTACTAAACCTATAGAACCGGAAGAAGTATTAGCACGAATTAATGTTCATTTACAATTAAGAAAAATACAGCTTCAGTTAATTCAAACTGAAAAAATGTCTTCTTTAGGTCAGTTAGTCGGAGGGGTAGCCCATGAAATTAATAATCCGATTAATTTTATTTATGGAAATATCTTTTATGCTCAACAATATGTGGGAGATTTACTTAAAACAGTTAAACTTTATGAGCAGTATCTCCCACCGGATATTCCTGAACTTGAACAATGGTCTGAAGAAATTGATTTAGCATTTTTGAAAAATGACCTTCCTCACCTTTTATCCTCAATGGAAGCAGGTGCAAATCGAATTCGAGATTTAGTCCGATCTCTACGAGTTTTTTCTCGACTGGATGAAGCACAATTAAAAACCGTAGACCTAAAAGAAGGAATTGAAAGTACATTAATGCTATTAAGTCATCGCCTCAAATCTACCTCCCATCGTCCTGAAATTCAAGTAATTCGAGACTATGATGAATTAGCTACTATTGAATGCTATGCTAGTGAAATTAATCAAGTTTTTATTCACTTATTCAATAATGCCATTGATGCCATTGATAGTAAAGTAATCCTGTTACAAAATAAACCAAATACTCAGAAAATATTTAACCCTAAAATCACAATTAAAATAGAACCAATTATAGATAAATCTAAATTAATAATCAATATTAGTGACAATGGTATTGGGATGTCCCCGGAAGTTATTCGCCGCAGTTTTGACCAATTTTTTACCACAAAACCAGTGGGACAAGGCACAGGTTTAGGATTAGCAATTGCCTATGCTATTGTTGTTGATAAACATCGGGGAACCTTAACCTGTAGTTCTGAAGTTGGAGAGGGAAGTGATTTTACAATTACCCTACCTTTTTACCAACAAATAAGTTAGATTAAAACACAGTAGGGTGCGTAAGCGAAGCGCACGCACCATCACCAAAATCACCTATACAAATCACCGAAAAAACAGTAGGGTGCGTAAGTGAAGCGCACGCACCATCACCAAAATCACCTAATTTCCGAATTACTCCTGTTTTGATTCCGACTGAATTAACCCTTGAAAACACACCTCTAAAACATTCCAATTAATCGAATTATACTTGGTTTGTCCGTCTTTTCTAATCCGAATTAATCCCGCTTCTGCTAAAATTTTAGAATGGTGACAAAATAACGCCAAACTAATTCCCACTTGGGATGCCACCTCAGAACCACTCATTTCTTTCTGTTGTGTTAACATCTCAATAATTCGCAACCTTGTGGGATCACCTAAAGCTGCAAAAATTTTAGCTCGTTTTTCTGTATCATTTGTGGTTACATTTAACTGTGCACTGGTAGCGAGACTTTCGCAGGAATCAGACATAGTGGATTAAAGTACGGCTGTATTGTTCCTATTCTACCCCCTTTGAACCCAAACTTAAATCGTTAAATAACCGCTTGACTTTTTTAGAGAGGTGTTTTATTTTATCGAAGATTTGGGTTTAAAACCCCGTCATGAAAGCGATAGCGTCGGACGGCTTTATATTAATTTTGTTAATGTTACAAACCAATTTGCCGTTGTGTAAAAAGTAAGTTAGGATAAAGAAGCAATATTAGCACTCCCGTCGAATGCTTAATCTTAAAATGCCTTTACTCAAGAAGGTAAAGATCAGAAAATCTAGGGAAGTACCAGAAGGATTTAAGATTAAGCAAGTTCAAATCATGAAGAAGGCATCTGGATATTATGCTAATCTAATGATTGAACTTGATGTTAATGTTCCCAAACCTACTCCCCATGTTCATGCTGTAGGAATTGATGTAGGTATTTTAAATATGCTGTCAACCTCCGATGGTTTAGTTATTCCCAGACCTAAGTTTCTCGATCAAGCACTGCGTAAGATTCAATTACTACAAAGAATGCT
>DMPJ01000471.1:0-11412 GCA_003456035.1 Planktothrix sp. UBA8402 | reverse complement strand
GCAAACAGACGGAAAAACTATCATTTCAAATTAGCTCATCAACTTTGTAGAGATGTGGGAATGATCTTTGTAGAAGATATCAATTTCACGTCATGGAGTCAAGGTTTATTTAGCCAGCAATCTTTAGATATGGGATTAGGACAGTTGTTTAACTACTGAACTAAAACTCAGCCTCAACAGGAAAAACATAATGAACACTCAACTTAACCTATTTTCCGCCTTCCAATTGGGTCGCTATACCCTACCCAACCGCTTTGTCATGGCTCCACTAACCCGCAACCGCGCCGGAGTCGGAAACGTCCCTGTCCCCCTCAACGCCGAATATTATGGACAACGAGCTTCGGCGGGATTAATTATTTCTGAAGCCACCCAAATTTCCCCCCAAGCAGTAGGCTACCCAGGCACACCTGGAATTCATTCTGCTGAACAGATCGAAGGCTGGAAACTCGTAACCAAAGCAGTTCACCAACATGGTGGTCGGATTTTCCTGCAACTGTGGCACGTTGGTCGAATTTCCCATCCCTTGCTGCAACCCAATGGTGTGCTACCTGTAGCACCTTCAGCGATTGCCCCAGAAGGACTAGCCAGCACTCCCCAAGGCCAAAAACCCTTCGTCACACCCCGGGCATTAGAAACCGAGGAAATTTCTGGGATAGTAGAAGACTATCGCCAAGCGGCGGAAAATGCTTTAGCTGCGGGGTTTGATGGGGTTGAAATTCATAGTGCTAATGGCTATTTATTAGATCAGTTTCTCCAAGATGGTACAAACAAACGCACTGATCTCTATGGTGGCACACTAGAAAATCGAACCCGATTTTTATTAGAAGTAACCAGAGCAGTGGTGAGTGTTTGGGGAAGCGATCGCGTCGGGGTGAGACTATCTCCGGCGGGTTCATTTAATAGTATCTCCGACTCTAATCCCGTGGCCACTTTTAGTTATGTTGCTAATGCTTTAAATCAATTTAATCTAGTCTATTTGCATATTGTTGAACCTCGATCTAATGCCGATGCCCTAAATAATTGGGCGAAAATGGATCAAGCAGAAATCCCCTTTGCCGAGTTAACCTCTGGATTTTTCCGTAACTACTTTAAGGGGGCAATTATCTCCGCCGGATCGCATAATCGAGAGAGTGGAAATCAAGCGATCGCTTCTGGGAATGCCGATTTAATTGCTTACGGACGGTTATTTATTTCTAATCCCGATTTACCCAAACGGTTTGAGATTAATGCCCCATTAAATTCCTATGATCGGTCTTTATTTTATGGAGGAACAGAAAAAGGTTATACCGATTATCCTACTTTAGAACAACTGCAATCTGTTGCCGTTAGTTGATAATCAAGATTTGAAATGCAAATTAGTCCTCAAAAATATAGGGGCTAATTTGCCCCTTTTGGAATTATTATATGATTTTATAGCTGAGAAATAGCAAAATTCAAGCAGCAATAGGAGCATATATTCTAGCATTTTCAATCCTATCAATAGTTGATTGAACTATTGCTAAATCTTCCGATTCAAACCAATTATCTGTTAAATAATCGTAAGCTTCCCAAGTTTGATTAACTTCAGCATCATAGCAAATAAACCAGTCCCGATAAACTTCTCCTTGATCAATATCAGGACACAAAGAAAGCCATTCATCTCCAGTTAAGCTTTCGATATTGTCAATAATTCGTTGTAGGTCTGAAATACTGAAGGAAGCATCATAAGAGTTAGAAAAACTTGTAGCAGATTCAGAAGTAGAAGTTGTTGTTAAAGTAAGATTAGATTTCATGGTTAAAACTTAACTCGATGTTTTTACTTTATCGAGATTTACCCCAGTTAATACGGGGGAGTGTGACACTATTTTAACTAGAACAGTTCCGACTAATAATATTGACAAAATCGTGATCAAAGATTAAACTAAAGTTCTAGGGTGCAGTAGACAGATTCAGAAATGGCACAGCCCATCTCGTTGGTGTTGGGGAAAACTGTCTAGGGTTTTAGTCGTTTCTGGTGAGTGCATCGGTGATCACCGACGAAATACAGATCACAGCAAGGGAAGATAGGAAAACACGGTTAATTTTATGTTGGGTAGGGTGACGCGGTGTAACTATTGTTGCGATCCCATCAGAATAGCCGATGACGAAAAAAGTTTTTGCCATTAAACCGTATTGTCCTTTAATTTGCTGCGACCTCAACGTCCTTGGCTTCAGATTTCACAACAATCCATTTTCCCGTTTCAGGATCACGGTAGGCGATGAAGGGGTTGGGGCGCAGTTCTTTGCTCGAAGATTGAGTTGCCATAGGTCAGCATTCCAAAGACTTAGCCTTATTTTTAAAATTGTGCCATTCTCACTTCGAGTTTACCGTGATATGATCTCGATCTAATTGTGAGTTTGATCAGGGGTTTTGGGTGATAGGAGACACAAGAATTGAGTGATTTGTCCCATTGTGATCTGATAATTTGTATTAGGTATAGAATCAAATAAATACAAAGATTAGTTAATAAATAATTCAGAAAATAAAGTTTTTTAGATTTGAGATTTTTTCCTTGACAGTTACTACATTTTGAATTCAAGATGGGTGACATATATAAATGCGATCGCGCTTTTTACAATTTGAATCGTGTTCGCCAGTTAACCTAAATATTGGGGGTATCTATGAGCAGTACAAATCCTAATGATTGGGAATATCATCAAGTCGATCATCTGTTTTTGTTGATTGGTGAGAATCCTTTGCCGAATTATGTGGCAGCGAGACTACTAATCAAACCTAAGACAGATCAAGAAAAAGAGAAAAATCCTAGTATTGTTTATCTTGTTCACACTACAAAGACTGCTGGCAAGGATAAACCCGTAGGTCTTTTAGAAAAAGAACTCAAAAAACATAACATTACCATCAAACAGATATCTCTGGGTGATGCTGAATCTGATGGAGACAAAATTCGAGCAGAAATTAAAAAGACAATTCAACCCAAAGGAAAACCACCTTTACAGGGAAGACTAGGCTTAAATTATACAGGCGGTACAAAAGCAATGGCAGTACACGCTTATCAAGCATTCAAAGAACTTCAGCTTACTGAGCCTGTATTTAGCTATCTTGACTCTCGTAAATTAGCCATGCACATTGATGGCAAAGACAAACCTATCCCAGTTGATCTAGCGTTATCACCTGTACCGAAATTAGAGACAATTCTGGGATTACATAATTTGTCTTGGAAAACAGAACCAATTGAACAATCTCAATTACCCAATATTGCTGAAAAATTTGCTAACTTACACCTAAATGCAGAGTTAGCAAGAACATGGAGAAAATGGTGTGATGCAGTCTTTAAACCATTGAAAGATTCAAGAGGTTATTGGTGGAAAGATAGTCAGTTTCCTAAACCTCCTCACCTGAAATTATCAGCTAGTAATGGAACGGTTACAGTTCCCAATGAAATTCAAACTATCTTGAAAGATCAGTTGGGTTGGGCTTCAACTGCTGAACTTAGCTTGCAAATTGCTAAAGATAAAGGTAAATTTACTACTTTTGGTGATGTTTGTCAATGGTTAGATGGTGGATGGTTAGAAGATTATGTATTGTCGCAAGTAAAGAAACTCACGAAAAAATACTCTCTCTATGATTCAAGTATGTCTCTCCATATTAAAGATCCAAGAAATCCTAACAGATCGACCGATCAATTTGAATTTGATGTTGCTTTTTTGAGGGGATATCAACTATTTGGAATTTCTTGTACTACCAGTTCTGACCATAAGAAGTGTAAGCAAAAGCTGTTTGAAGCGCAATTGCGAGCTAGACAATTAGGGGGTGATGAAGCGCGAGTCGCGTTAGTTTGCTGTGATGACTTACCTAGTGAATGGTTAAAAAAGGAACTAGATTTTGTTGTAGATGATAGCAAAATAGAGGTTTTTGGAAGAGAAGATTTAGAGCCAACTAAATTTGCTAAAAAACTGGATTTGTGGATTTTCAGGAATGCTGGCAAGTGATAAAACTATATATTCGGCAATATGCCGAGTATGCGATCGCCTAAATCAACAATTTTTAGGAATGAAAAATGACTGAATATACAGCTACAATTATTGACACAACTGGGATTCAACCTTATATTTTTGGGAGTAACCGACTTCGAGAAAATATTGGTGCATCTTACTTAATTGCAGAAGCTACTAAGCAATGGGTTAATCAAGCCTTGATTGAATTAGGTAAACCTTTTTATTTTCCCGATCCTGAATTATCAGAACAGCGTCAAGAACCCCATCCTGAAACTGATGCCAAGCCTTATATTGAAGATGGAAACTTAGCGGCTGAAGTTATTTATGCAGGTGGAGGTAATGCAGTTTTACTCTTTACATCCCATGATGATGCTGTAGATTTTACTAAAATTTTAAGTTGTCGAGTTTTGAAGAAAGCACCAGGACTTAACTTAGTTGTTGCTCACAAAAAATTTGATTTTGATGATCAAGAACAACCACTAAGACAAGTTATTGACGACTTAATGAAAAATGAACTAGAAGCTAAAAAACGACAACGGATTCCCTCTGTCCCCTTGTTAGGATTAGGTGTAACAGCCTCTTGTAATTCAACTCAATTACCCGCCATAGGAACTAGCGATCAATTTGATTCACCTAAAGAGGATAAATATTGGGTTTCTACAGAAGTTAAGTACAAACTAAAAAAGGTCAATGACGCTAATAAAAAGCTGGAAAAGTTTTTTGCGGGAGTTGTCCCCGATCTTTATGAATTTCCGCTTCGCGCCGATCATTTAGGTAGAACTCAAGATGAATCTAGTTATGTGGCTGTTGTTCATGCTGATGGAAATAGTATGGGCGATCGCTTTCAAAAACAAAGTGAAACAGCATCAACCAACCGAGAATATATTACCAAAATGCGCGAGTTATCTTGGAGCGTTAATAAAATAGGTAAAGATGCTTTAATAACCGTTATAAAAACGCTTTTTAATTCGATTCAGCATAATTCTGAAGGTGCTTTTATTAATTGGCTTGATACAGAAGGTCAGATATTTAGTAAAATTGAACTGAAGAAAAATCCTGAGAATGGCAAATTTTACCTACCTTTTCGTCCCTTAGTTTATGGGGGAGACGATGTCACCTTTATTTGTGATGGACGCTTAGGATTAACTCTAGCGACTATTTTCTTAAAAGAATTTGAAAAAACGGCGGCAGATGGAGAAAAATTAACAGCTTGTGCAGGAATTAGCATTGTTAAATCTCATTATCCTTTTGCCCGTACTTATGAATTAAGTGAATCTTTATGTGGTAGTGCGAAGAAAATGGTACGCGAAGGAGGAGGAAAATTTTCTGCCTTGGATTGGCATATTGCTGCGAGTGGTTTGATGGGTTCTCTGAGTGATATTCGTAAGCGAGAGTATCAGGTTAATAGTTCTGGAACAGAAAAAAATCTTACCATGCGTCCGATTCGACTTAAAGGAGAAAATGAAAAATGGCAAAACTGGGATGATTTTGAAGCTGTTGTGAGAGAATTTAATATCGGTGATGATTGGCGGGATAAACGTAATAAAGTTATTGCTCTACGAGAGGTATTACGCAAAGGTTCAGATGCAACCAAACAATTTTTACATTTGTATCGCTTTGTAAAAAAAGAATTTCCATCTTTTGATCATGCTTCTGATGATGACTTAAAGATAAATGGTTGGACTGATGACGGTAAAGGGGAAAGAGTTTGCGGCTATTTTGATGCAATTGAAGCAATGGAATTTTATATATCTTTGGAGGAAAAGCCATGATCAATACACCGAAAATTGAGCGTCAACAGATCATTGAATTTATCAATAATCTGCCTGATAATAACTTAGTTGAATTAGCGATGTTTATTGATTATCTTCGCTATAAATCTACTCAATCTCAGGAAATGACAGACAGTAATTCTAGCTTTTTACTTTCTATTGCTGGATTGGGTACTTCTGGAGAAACAGATATTTCTGAGCGAGATGAGGAGATTTTACAAGCAGTTCACTATTATTGATGAATCCTTAGCAAGAGGTTTAAATCTATGTCCGTTTACACACTTAAAATTAAGCTTCTGAGCGATACCACTTTTGGACGTGGGGATGGGGTAGCAGGTCTAATTGACCAAGAAGTAGAGCATGATCCTTATGGATTTCCTTACTTGCGAGGACGTACATTAAAAGGATTATTAAGCGAAGAATGTGATAATTTATTATGCTTAATTCCTGACCCTAATCAGCATTGGCTAAACGCTAGAAATAGCTTGTTAGGTACAGCCGGAAGTACAATAGAAACCCAGTCCAGAATGCACGTTGGGGACGCTTGTTTACCCGAAGATTTGCGTCAAGCCGTAAGACTGCAATTTGAACAAGAAGAAGATGCAGAAAAACAAAGAAGTATCCCAAGAAGTATCACAGATAAAGATATACTTTCATCTTTAACCACCTTTCGGCGACAAACTGCTATTGATTCTAAAAATTGTGTTGCTAAAGATAAAAGTTTACGTTCTAGTCGAGTTGTTTTACGAGAACTGTGTTTTACAGCACCCATTACTTTAAATCTAAAACCCTCCGATGATTCAGAGAAAATATTAGCTCTTTTAGCTGTTAGTGTACTCGCCTTACGTCGCGTTGGGAGTGGAAGAAATCGAGGTCGAGGTCATGTTAAATGTACATTGTGGCAAAAGGAAAAAAATCAAGAACTAGAAGAAATTACTACAAAACATTTACGTTATTTTGAACAGGAGACAAAAGCATGAGTGCCATTACCTTTACCCTTCATACTCAACAGCCTATATTAGCGACATCTTTTCAAGGAGATCCTAACAGTGATGTTTCCTATCCATATATTCCAGGGAGCATGATTCGGGGTGCGTTAATTGGTCGCTATCTCAAACACAATACCCATATAGGAGATGATATTCTAGCTGATATTCAAGTTAGACATTTATTTTTTTCTGGTCAAGTTCGTTACCTAAATGCGTATTTACTCACCCAAGAAAAACATCAACCTCGAAGCTTACCAACACCTCGCTCTTGGTTTCAGAATAAAGGAGAAGAACCACCAATGCAAGGTGATAATAAAAAATCACCAATGAAAATTTATGATTTGAGCCGGATGGAACTAACGGATTTAGAAGATGAAGATGAAGAAGATGANNAGCGTTAATTCTAAAGAAGTTAAACTGTACACAGAAAAACGGCGTATCAATATTCATAACCAAAGACATCGTAGTAAAGGTAGATCGACAGAAGCAGTAGGCGAAGTATTTCGTTATGAAGCTTTAGATACTAATCAGAAGTTTCAATCCGTAATTTTATGTGAAGAAAAAGATCGGCAAGTCTTAGAAGAGTTACTTAATGAAAATGATAATATTTGGTTAGGTGGTTCTCAAAGTGCAGGCTATGGGCATACTAAAATCAGTGAACTTCAATTTCACAAAACTTGGGATGAAGTTGGTAAAAATCAAAGTTTGGAAAACCGAATTGAAAGTGAATATTTCCAAATTACCCTTCTNNAGCGATATGATTATTCAAAATGAATGCGGTCAATATGTAGTAGAACCCCCGATTCAACTTTTGGCAGAATCATTAGATATAGAACCTGAACAATTAAAATTGCAAAAAGGTTATATGTCTAACACTTTAATTGGAGGGTTTAATAAAAAATGGGGTTTACCTTTGCCTCAAGTTCCAGCGATCGCATCAGGAAGTGTTTTTGTTTTTCAATCTTTATCACTTGATTTACAGCGAGTCAAAGATTTAGAGTTTTATGGACTTGGAGAAAGAACCGTTGAAGGTTTTGGAAGAGTAGCAGTTAACTGGTTAAATTTGGATAACAATACAGAATTTTCTGCTACTTTACCGAAATCAGAACCCAGTTCTACCGATCCTCCAAAACTTCCAACGGGTTCAAAGTCAGCACAGTTAGCAAAAGAAATGGCAAAACGTTTATTTTGTCAAAAATTAGATGAAAAATTACGTCAGAAAGTTAGTAAATTTAACATAGAAGGAGATATCAGGAATAGCCAANNTAACGATCCCAAGCTAGGAAACAAGCCAAATCTCCAGCTAGTTACGGAATTACTGGATAATTTACCATCCAATGCAAGTGGAAAGTTTGAGAAGGCAAAAATAGGTAATCAATCACTTGAAAAACAAATTAAAGAGTGGATAAAAAAACCGTCAGGTTGGATCGATATTTCATCTGTGACAATTGCTGGAGAATCCTATGATTTAAGTCAAGATGAAAATTTAGCCCCTAAGTACACGCTACTTTTAATTATGGCAATTGCAAAAAAAGCAACTAAGGAGTAAATCAATGATTGAAAAGTTACAGAGAGCGGATCATCGTAGAATTATCAAAAGAATAATTATTCGGGGTAGTCTGATACTGAATACCCCTACTTGTTTAGGAAGTGGTGATGCAGATAGCCCAACTGATATGCCATTATTACGCGATAGCCTTGATGATAAATATGCTTTGCTCACAGGTTCATCAATTGCGGGTGCTTTACGGAACTATTTACGGGAAAGAAATAAAGGGTATGGAAAAAGCGATCGCCGGATTGACATCGCAGCCAAATTATTTGGTGATTTATTTGCTTATGAAAATGAAAAGAATGACAAGAGCTTATCTGAAGAGGCCAAGATTAAGTTAAGGGAGCAAGATACACAAAGTTCTCTAATTATTGATGATGCTATCAGCACTAAACCCATACAATCAGAACTTAGAGATGGAGTAAAAATTAATAGCATTACTCGGACTGCTGCTGATAAAGCTAAGTATGACTTAGAGTTACTACAAGCCGGAACTGAGTTTTCTCTGAGTTTTGAATTGTTGATTGAGAAAAATGATAATGAACAACAATTAATTAAAGCTCTTGCTTTGGCACTCCAAGGCTTAGAACCTAATAATAGTTCAAAAAGTGGAGAAATTTATCTTGGTATGAAAAAACGGCGGGGTTTTGGTTGTTGTCATGTCAAAGAGTGGCAGGTTTGGAATTTTAATTTGGAAGATACTGATGCTAATGACAGAATTTTATGGCTGAATTTTGAGCATTGGCGTGCAGGTTTTATACCTATCTTTAACGTATATACATCAATTACAGAAGGGTTAAAAAAAGCGGGTATTCTAGTAGCAGAAAGTTGGGAAGATCAGCGCGATCGCTTTACCATCCAAGCTAGNNGGCGCTACCTTTAAATTAGCAAGTCCCTTACTCATCCGTTCCGGTCAAGCTGAAACGGGACGCGCACCTGATGTGGTACATCTGAAATCTCATCGGCCTGATGAATCAACAGAACCAGTAGCAGTTTTATCTGGTACAAGTTTAGCAGGAGTCTTACGTCATCGCGCTGAGAGAATTGTCAATACTCTGGAAAAACCCACAACAATTATAGATGAAATATTTGGGCCAGATTTTAGTAACGACAAAACTAAGGAAGCTAAAGCAAGTCGTCTAATTGTTCATGAAAGTATCATTAATCATACCACTGATTTAGTACAAACTCGGATTGCGATTGATCGCTTTACAGGAGGCGCTTATCATGGCGGTTTGTTTCAGGAAAAACCTATTTTTGGCAGGGGTAATGAAAATCTCAAGTTAGAAATAGAACTACGAAACCCTCACCAACACGAAATAGGTTTACTATTGCTCTTACTAAAAGATTTGTGGACAGAAGACTTACCAGTTGGCGGTTCTAGTAGTGTTGGGAGAGGACGGTTACAGGGAAAAGAAGCAACCTTAATTTGGTCAAAAGAACAAAAGTCATGGACAATTTCTCAACCTAACTTAAAGGAAAACTCTTTAGGGATTACAGGTAGTGATCGCCAAGACTTAGAAAATTATGTTAACCAATTAGTTAAATACACTAAACAGGAGGAAAATAAAAATGAATAAACTTCATTGCGAATTAATTGAAGATGCTCAATCTATTTCTGATTTAGTAAAATGGTTGGAAGAAAAAGCTAGACAGTATGAATTAAAATATTTATTAGCTCATGCTGATGATGGTGTGATTTGGGGACAGTTTCGCGGTGAAAACTTTCAGCTAGTAACATCTGGAGATGATCATGTATTTCCCCAGTTGGCTAAGTTTCGCCTCTCTACACTCCAACAATGTCGCGCCTTTGGTGACAAAGCTGAGGTGATGCTTTGGAAAGTAGATAAAACTTGGAAAGCACGTTTAATTAACGATGAATATCTGTTAAAATTAAAAGAAACCTATATTTGTGAAAAACAAATTCTCTGGGGAACGCAACCAGAAGCAGAAAAAAATGATTTTACTTTAGTCTCAGATGGTTCTCAAGGACTAAAACACGCTGTCCCTCTACCTGATATTAAAGATAAGTTTAAAGAGGGTAAACGTCCCTTGCGTTTAACTGTTCGTCACTATATTGACTATGATAAAGAGACAGGAGTAGCTAGAATTTATTTAAGCAGGCTTGTTGATTTATATGCTGATAAACTATAGTCATGGCAATAGTCTTGATTCTTAAAATCTGTTAAAATAGAAATAGACTAAATCAAGGAGAAAATTATGATTGCTGAACTCCAATATTTCCCAAAAATGACGGCGGAAGAATACCTAGAATGGGAAGCCAAACAAGAATTTCGCCATGAATATATTGATGGTGAAATTATCGCTATGACCGGGGGTACTATTGATCACACCAAGATTTATCTGAACTTCTATACAGCACTAAGACCTCATTTACGTCAGAGAGGTTGTGAATCTTATGTATCAGATGTGAAAGTACAGGCTAGTAAGAAAAGCCGTTATTTCTATCCTGATTTAGTGGTCACTTGCCACCCGGATGATTTAAAAGCTCGTGATTTTATTGAACATCCTCAAGTAATTGTCGAAGTTCTTTCGCCTAGTACAGCTAATTACGATCGCACGAAAAAACTCAAATATTATCGTCAAATTCCAAGTTTAAAAGAATATGTTTTAGTTGATTCTGAATCTATGTCTGTTGAAGTTTTTCGTCGAGGGGAAGGGAAAATATGGTATTATTATGAATATGGCGATGGGGACGCGATCGCGTTAGAAAGTATTGAATTTGAGTGTGCGATCGAACTTCTATATGAAGGGGTTACACTCAGTAATGAATAGAAATTTTTGATAGAATTATGTAGGCGGGACAAATGACCCAAATAATGCCAAAAACTGAGACACTTTACGACCAAGACTTTGTTGCTTGGTGTGAAGATACTGCTGCTAAACTCAAAGTGCGGGATTTTGATAATTTAGATTTTGAGAATTTGATTGAGGAGATTGAAAGTTTGGGAAGAAGCGATCGCCGAGAATTAAGAAATAGATTGATGGTACTCTTGGCTCATATTCTCAAGCGAATGTATGTCAATAGTCCTGAAAATTTTAATGGATGGGAATTAACGATTATTGAACAACGGCGACAAATTCGAGATTTATTAGAAGACTC
>DMPJ01000215.1:1048-5884 GCA_003456035.1 Planktothrix sp. UBA8402 | reverse complement strand
AATATTTCCGTCAAAAGCAAGCAGAAAAAGACCAACGGATTTAAAGTCAAAAGTGCTTGGGAGAATGGCTGATTATGTTATGAAACTTTCTTATAATTAATGAAACTAACTATCGGCTAATTACCGTTAATTAGTAATAGGTTAGCAAGGTTTTAAATCCTACAGATAAGTCCCAAGAATCTGAAGAACCATAATTACTAAATTTGATAATTTTAGGTAATTTGATTTAACTGGAGGATGTAATCTCGTTTCTCTTGTTTCTAGGTTCTACCTAGAAACAAGAGATCCCTACAAATCAATAAAGGGTTCAGTGTTGTCAACGCTAGTATCAGGAAGCGTTTCAACAGTTGGAGTTGAAATATTATTATTCGTTGGTTCTTCAACTGGTTTAATTAACGCACTATTCGCCCGTACAAAACAGTTTGCAGGTGTGCCATCAATTTTTTGCTTAACAAAAATCCAAGGTAAAAATTGATTATCGCGTGTCACCACAAAACCACTATAACTCAGTTGCGCCCGAAAGATCTCATCAGGTTTGAATGTAGTGACAGCAGGCCAGTTACTAATATTAGGAAATCCCGGGTTATCGGGGTTCCAAATTTCTTCAATGCTGGCATTTCCCATCCGACAATTCAATCCATTAGGATCGGAATCAACAACTTGCCAATAGAGATGAGAAGATATGCTCACATAGTTACCTTGAGGATTAGGTTCAGGTAGGGACTGAGCAGCCCAAACAGGTGTGATTCCCAGTAGGAAAACCAACCCCAAACTCAAAATCATTATCCTATAAATCGCTTTAAATCGGTTTAGCATAATAGTCCTCATTGAATTAGAATTTTTCAGGTGTAAGGAATTTACCCTTTGATTAGACTTGGGAGCAACCCCCGTCCGGCATGATATGGTTATCCCTTGATTCTAACACTTTTGTAGAATATCCTTAAATAATATCAAATCACAAAACCCAAAGGGAAAAATTATTTATTATCTATAGCAATGGACAGGTTAGTGTTGACAACAACTTCTTTGTGTCTTTGTGGTTAAATTAGGCTTAATCATTGTTAGGAAAACCACAATAACTGCTATAATACTTCTAACTCCTTTTTATCAGTTAAAGAAAGTTGATCTAACTGTTTCCAAACCTCTTGTAATAGACCATCTAAACCCATTCCAGCTACCGCAGAAATCATAAAAATAGGGCTTTGATTCAACTCTTGAAGTTGAGAGGCGAGGGCTTGAATTTCTGGACTTTCAATATCCACTGCGTCAATTTTATTAAATGCCACAATTTGAGGACGTTCTCCTAATCCTCTACCATAGGCTTTTAATTCCTCTTGAATGGTATGATAATTTTCAATTGGATCACTATCGGTAAGATCAATTAAATGCAATAAAACGCGAGTTCGTTCAATATGTCGTAAGAATTCATGTCCTAAACCAGCCCCTAAATGGGCGCCTTCTATTAACCCGGGAATATCAGCAAAAACTGTACCGTCTCCTGTCGGTTTTCTGACCACTCCCAAGTTAGGAATTAACGTGGTAAACGGATAATCGGCAATTTTAGGACGGGCAGAGGATAAAGCCGAAATCAATGTGGATTTACCAGCATTGGGTAAACCAATAATTCCAACTTCTGCTAATAGTTTCAATTCTAATCTTAACCGTCGATTTTCCCCTTCTAACCCGGGCAAAGCATATTCAGGAGCGCGATTTCGATTACTTAAAAAATGTTTATTTCCTAAGCCACCTTTGCCCCCTGCTGCTACACAAAACTGTTGATTTTTTTCAATTAAATCCCCTAAAATTTCATCAGTATCGGCATCATAAACCACTGTTCCTAATGGCACTTGGATCGGACAATCTTCTCCATTTGCCCCAGTCATGTTTTTAGGGCCGCCTCGTTTGCCATCATCGGCTTTAAATTTATGGTTATATCGAAAATCTAATAGGGTTTGTAGGTTATCAACAGCTATTAATATAACCGATCCTCCTTTACCTCCATTTCCTCCGGCTGGGCCCCCAGCAGGAACATATTTTTCTCGTCGAAAAGCAACGACTCCATCGCCTCCTTTTCCGCCTTCAACTTCAACTTCAACTTGATCAATAAATTGCATTTTATTTTATTGTATTTGAGATGATTAAGATATTTGATTCTCCCATTTCCCCTTATTAAGGGGGGTTAGGGGGGATCTGTTCCCCCCTTAATAAGGGGGGTTAGGGGGGNNAGGGGGGTTAGGGGGGATCAGATCGATGGCTAAAAATAATTTTAGCTCCGATTTCCCTGGAAATAATAATAAGTTGCCATCGGAACAACTGTCGCCACCACTAACAATACCAATACTATAATTGTAGCACTAACATCGTCAGTTTCTTCAGCCGATTTAAAGGTGCTGTCAACATTAATATTATCTTGTTCTATGGGCGGGCCGGGATCGGGTTCTCCTGATAAAATAGTAGAGATGCGATCGCTGGCTGCAATAAACGCCTCATTATATTTATCCCCTTTACGAAGTGGATATTTCAGAGTTTGTTCAACGACACTTTTAGCTATTTCATCTGTTAATAAGGATTTCGTTTTTTCTCCAGTTTGGATCGCCCCATTATTAGTAAGTAAATCCAAAACTAACAAAGTTTGATTAGCAGCAACTTCAGGATTTGGAAACCATTTTTTAAAGACTTTTTCGGTAAAACTTTCGATGGTTTCTCCATAATCTAAACGGCGAATAGTCAAAAATCTAACTTCATATCCCGTTTTTTCTGCTAACTCAGATAAGCTATTATTTAAACGCCCTTGCGTATGGCGGCTAAGAACTCCATCGAGTTCCACAACCCAAGTTTGATCCCCAGAGGATAACGCTGGAACTTGATAAACTCCCGTTGCTAAAGCCGGAGTTGCTGAAAATCCCAGGATCACCGTTAACAGGAGGGAAATTATGAATCCTGTTAATAAGTTCCCTCGATTTAATATTGTTTTAAGTTGTTGTATCATTGTCAAAATTGATCTTATGAGTGCAGGGTTCNNTACTAACTATACAAGATAATGGTTATCATGACGTCTGCCAACCATCAACAGTCAACTCTATCCCCTATTAACTTATGCCAAGTTTGTTTGATGTTGAACATCTCAAGGTCGCCTATCCCCACTCCCGAAATCGCCAAACTTGGGCTGTTAATGACGTTTGCTTTTCCCTACAACCCGGAGAGCGTCTGGGACTGGTGGGGGAGTCCGGTTGCGGTAAGTCTACCATTGGGCGGGCGGTGATGCGGTTGTTACCCACGACTAGCGCCATTGAAGGAATTGTTAGATTTGAAGGACAACCTGTTTTTGACATGGATGAAAAACGGTTGCGTCAGTTTCGGGGAGAAGCGGTGGCTTTGGTATTTCAAGACCCGATGACTCGCCTTGACCCGTTGATGACTATTGGCGATCATTGTTTAGAAACTCTCAAAGCTCATCGTCGTCAATTATCGAATTCTCAAGCTAAAAATAAGGCATTAGAAATATTAGAAGCGGTGAAAATTTCCGCCGATCGTTGGTCACAATATCCCCATGAATTTAGCGGCGGAATGCGTCAACGAGTGGCGATCGCTTTAGCTCTATTACTTGACCCTAAATTAATAGTTGCAGATGAACCAACTACCAGTTTAGATGTTACCGTTTCGGCTCAAATTTTAAAGGAATTAACTCGACTTTGTGAACAACGGGGAACTGCTATTTTATTGATTTCCCATGATTTAGCAATGGTCGGGGAATATTGCGATCGCATTGCTGTTATGTATCAAGGGAAAATGGTGGAAATGGGAGCCTCGGAAACGGTTTTTCAAAATCCCCAACATCCCTATACTCAATCTCTATTAAAAGCAGCATTACATTTACAGGATATTGAAAATAAACAAGTTAATCCTATTTTACAAACGGCTAAATCTTCTCCTCAACCTTTATTATCAATTAAAAATCTACAACAACATTATACCCTAGAATCTGGATTTATACAACAGCTTTTTTCTAAACAAAAAAAATCCGTAATTAAAGCCGTTGATGGGATTAATTTAGAATTATATCCAGGGGAAATATTAGGTTTAGTCGGAGAGTCGGGTTGTGGAAAAAGTACCCTATCTCGGACGATTTTACAACTAATTCGGGCAACCAATGGCAGTGTAGAATTTTTAGGCACAGATTTAACTAAATTATCTTCTGAACAAGTCCGAAAATATCGCCGTCAAATGCAAATGGTCTTTCAAGATCCCCATGCTTGTTTAAATCCGATGATGACGGTGGGAGAAAGTATTGCTGACCCGCTTTTTATTCATAAACTAGCAACTCCAGAACAGGCAAAAATCCAAGTTTTAGCAATGTTAGAAAGGGTGGGATTAACTCCAGCAATCGAATATTATCAACGGTATGCGGGGGAATTATCGGGGGGACAACAACAACGAGTTGCGATCGCTAGAGCATTAATGACTCATCCAAAATTATTAATTTGTGACGAACCTGTGAGTATGTTAGATGCCAGTGTTCAAGCCCAAGTTTTAGATTTAATGTTAGAATTAAAACGAGAGTTTAATTTAACCTATTTATTTATTACCCATGATTTATGGGTAGCAAGGTTTTTATGCGATAGAATTGCGGTAATGAATGGGGGTAAAATTGTGGAATTAGGAGAAACAGAATCAATATTTACTAATCCCCAACATCCCTACACCCAAACCCTATTATCCGCTATTCCATCTCTAGCAAAAACAATATAATAATCATTCGTAGTGAACCCTTCAGGGTTCTATCATCTCTTTTCCGTGCGGTTCGTAGTGAGCCCTTCAGGGTTCTATCATCTCTTT
>DMPJ01000215.1:743-998 GCA_003456035.1 Planktothrix sp. UBA8402 | reverse complement strand
AACATTAATTACCGATGTAGATCAGACCCCCTATTCGGGAATGTTACCTGGATATATTGCTGGATTTTATAGTTTTGATCAATGTCATATTGATTTACATTCCTTAGCTAAATTTGCTCAAGCTAAACTTTATATTGATGCAGCTATTGGTTTAGATTTAGAAAAAAATCTTGTGATCTGTAAAAATAATTCTCCCATTCCCTTTGATATTCTATCCATTGATATTGGTAGCACTCCCACAACCTTAACCATTCC
>DMPJ01000215.1:0-711 GCA_003456035.1 Planktothrix sp. UBA8402 | reverse complement strand
CAACAAAAAATTCGGTTAGCTATTGTTGGAGGCGGTGCGGGAGGCGTAGAATTAGCTTTGAATATTCAAAGTCATCTAACTCAAATTTATCAACAAGCAAATCAACCTTTAGATAATTTAGAATTACATCTAATTCATAGCGGTAAACGGTTATTATCTGAACGTCATCCCCACTTAAGTCAAAAGGTAGAAAATATTTTAAGAAATCGAAATATTCATTTACACTTAAATCAAACCGTTAATCAAATTGATCAAAANNCAGGTTAAAATAATTACCTGTATATCAGGATTAACCTTAGAATGCGATCATATTTTTTGGGTAACACAAGCATCAGCATCCCCTTGGGTTCAAAAAACACAACTAGCAACGGATGAAAGAGGATTTATTCTAGTTAATAATTACTTACAATCTATTTCCCATCCCCAAGTTTTTGCCGCCGGAGATATCGCCACAATGGTTAATTATCCTCGACCAAAAGCGGGAGTTTTTGCCGTGCGTCAAGGTCAACCACTATTTGAAAATTTAAAACGAAGTTTACAAGAAAAATCACTTAAATCCTTTATCCCTCAACAGGAATTTTTAATTTTAATTGGGACAGGAGATCAAAAAGCGATCGCATCTAAGGGAAAATTTAATATAGGGCCGAGTTCGTTATTATGGCAATTGAAAGATTATATTGATCAAAAATTTATGAGACAGTTTAAAAATTA